>JBDSGH010000166.1:0-6171 GCA_039919095.1 Sphingomicrobium sp.
TGGCTGAGCCGCTCGGCGGCACGCTTCATGCGTGTCGCTTGCGGACGCGCGCTTAGCGGCGGTTTCCCATGAAGCTCAGCAGGAACTGGAACATGTTGATGAAGTCGAGGTAGAGCCTGAGCGCGCCCATGATCACGACCTTGCCCTGCATGTCGGTGCCACGGACCTGGTCGTACATGCTCTTGATGCTCTGCGTGTCGTAGGCGGTCAGGCCCGCGAACAGCAGCACGCCGATCGCGCTGATCGCCAGCATCATCGTCGGCGACTGCAGGAACAGGTTGATCAGCATCGCCACCAGTAGCCCGACCACGCCCATGATCAGGAACGTGCCGAAGCCGCTCAGATCCTTCTTGGTGGTGTAGCCCCAGAGGCTGAGCCCGGCGAAACCGGCCGAGACCGCGAAGAAGGTCTGCGCGATCGACGTCCCGGTATAAATCAGGAACACGGTCGACATCGACAGGCCCATCAGCGTCGCAAACGCCCAGAACAGCAATTGCAGGGTCGAGGTCTGCATCCGGGTCACGCCGAAGCTCATCGCGAACACGATCGCCAGCGGCGACAGGATGATCACCCACGGCAGGATTCCGCCACCCTGGAACACCATGGCGGCATAACCGGAATTGGCGAACAGCATCGCGACGATGCCGGTCAGCAGCACCCCCGACGCCATATAGTTGTAAACCGACAGCATGTAGGACCGAAGGCCCACGTCGCGGGCGGCGCGCGGAACACCGACTGTCGCGGCATTCACGCCGCCACTCGTGTCCGCTGCCCGGCGCGGGTCGAACTGGTTCTGCATTTCATCTCCTTTGTACGGGCAAAAGGCCCGTCCCAATGTCGATATATCGTGGATGGACAGAGGGGATTCAAGGAAAACCGGACAGCGCCCGCGTGACGGCCCCCGGCGCGGCCCGCCTCACGCCCTCAAGCGGGGCGTGGTTTTGCCGCGCTCAGGGCTCGGCCCACTCCTCGGTTTTCTCGATGATTGTCAGCTCGCGCAGCAGATCGTCGATGCTCCGCGTCAGCTCGGGCAGGAAGGTGATCTGGTGGCGCGCCCCGCGGTACGACTCGACCAGCAGCAGCGCGTCGAGCAAGATCGGCACGACCAGGCTCTCGGGATCGTCGAGCCTGGACAGATTGTGCAGCTTGGCCAGCGCTTTGTGCTTCGCCGCCGCGGGATTTTCCACCGCTGCCGCACGCCCGATTGCCCAACCCATACGGCGTCACTCCCGCCAAAACGCTAGCATAGTGGCGCGCGCTGGCGGCGGAAGTTCGCCCGGCCCGACGATCGGTTCGCTTCGCCGCACGCCGTCCGCTTTCCAGCCCCGGCCGCGGTTCGCTAAGCTCGCCGCCATGCACCGCCTGTTCGTCGCCATCCGCCCGCCCGGGGCCGTCCGCGACCGGCTGATCGACGCCATGGCCGACACGCCCGAGCTGCGCTGGGTCGGCGACGACCAGCTGCATTTGACGCTGCGCTTCATCGGCGAGGTCGAGCGGCCGCTGGCGGACGACCTCGCGCTCGCTCTGTCGCGCCTGCGCTCGCCCGCGTTCGAGCTTGGAGTGACCGGCGTCGGCCTGTTCGAGCGGCGCAGCGGCGGCGCTCTATGGGCCGGAGTTCAGCCCCGGGACGCGGTGACCGCGCTCGCCGCCAAGATCGAGCGGGCCTGCGCCGCGGCCGGCCTCGCGCCTGAGCATCGCGCGTTCCACCCGCACATCACGCTGGCCCGCTTCAACCGCTCCGCCGCTCCGGCCGCGCACGCCTTCCTCGACCGCAACCGAGCGCTCGCCGCGCCGCCGTTCGCAGTGACTGAATTCATCCTGTTCGAAAGCCAACTGTCGCGCCACGGCCCGCATTATGAGGCGGTGGCGCGGTTTAACTTGCACTGACAGCCCGCTGGTCCAACGCCCGCTTTGGCTTGGGTTGAGAGCTTTACAGCAGCGTCCCGGTGCGGCGCAGGGTGTCGGCGCCGTCCAGCGGCATCGGATCGGCGCTGTTGCTGATCCGCCTGGCGGTGAGGTGCTTGGCCAGCCTGAACAGCCCGTAGCCAAGGCCGCCAAGGACTGCCTTGAACCAGATCGGGGTGCTCGACATTAGCAGGCCGAAGCCCATCATCCCGAACAGATAGTAAAGCACCACCTTGCTGCCGGCCTTGCGCGCGGTGCGGCCGGCGGCGCGCACTTGTGCTCCCGTCTCGATGACGCTTCCGACCGCGGCGTGAAGGCGGTCCTCCTGTTGCTCCCCGCTCGGTTTGCGGATCATCTCAGGCGGCCTTGCCGGCCTTGAGCGCGGCGAGCCGGCTGGCGACGGTCGAGCTCTTCTGGAGGCCATCGATCTCGGCCACCTTGTTGATCGTGTCGGCGTCGGTGCGGCTGAAATTGACTCCGCCGGCCCCGCCCATCGCGCGATCGAAGGCGGCCTCGGCGTTCTCGACCTTCTTGTCGATCTTGCGGGCCAGCTGCATCGCTCCGTCGCCACCGATCGCGGCATCGGCCTGCGATTGGCAGAAAGCGTCGAGCACTTCCTGCATCTGCGCCTTGCGGGTGCGCAGTGCAGTGATCGCGTCGTCGAGCTTCTGCTCCTGTTCGCGGCTTCCGCTTTGGACCTTCTCGAGCTTGCCGATCTCGCCCTCGAACTCGATCTGGCGGGTCAACGCCGCCTCGGCCAGATCGTCGCGGCCCTGCTCGACCGCGAACGCGGCCTTTTCGCCCAGCTCGGCGATCTTGGTCTTGACCATCTCCTGCTGGCGCGCGGCCTGCAGGCGCAGCGCCATGGCGCCGTCATGTTCGCTGCGCAGGTCGTCGATCGCGCGATCGACCTCGCGGATCGATTCGCGCATGACGCCTTCGCCGCCGGCCTTCTCCATCCGGTCGACCGTGTCCTCAACCTTGGCCGACAACAGTCGCTGCACTCGCGCGAATACCGATTCCGCCATGTCCCTGCTCCCCTGGTCGCTACTTGTCCTAAACTGTTGCCCCGGCTTATTGAATAAGGCGTTAAACTCTACCAAAAAACTACGCCGTCAACCTATAGTCAATAAGTTTCACTTAGCCGATACTGGGTCGCTCGCAGGGGCGCACGCTTTGGGGGGGTAAGATGACGTTGATCCTGATCATCCTGTTGGTGCCGGTCGTGCTGGTTGCCATCGTGCTGATGCAATGGTCGGGCACCTACAACCGCCTGATGGCGCTCGACTCGCGCTGCGACACGGCGTTCGCCGACATCGACGTCCAGCTCAAGCATCGCGCCAATCTGATCCCCGGCCTGGTCGAAACGGTCAAGGGCTTCGCCGGTCACGAAAAGGGACTGGTCGAAGCCGTCACCCAGGCCCGCGCCCAGGCACTCAGCGCGGTCTCGGCAGAAGGCAAAGCGGCGGCCGACATCAAGGTCAAGCAGAGCGTCGGCCTGCTCCTTCAGTCGGCCCAGGCCTATCCCGAAATCAAGGCCTCGCCCCATTTCCGCGACCTCGAACAGCAATTGGTCGACAGCGAAAATCGGCTGACCGCGTCGCGCCGGTTCTACAATCTGGCGATCGAGGAATATAATACGACGCTGCGCCAGTGGCCCGGCAGCCTGATCGGCGCCAAGCGTCGCATGACCACGCGCAAACCGTATGACATCGGCATCGAGCGCGTGCTGCTCGACGAGCCGGTCGCGATCAGCTTCTAGCTCGGCTTCCGGGCTAGGACATGCTGGCGGGGGCGCCGACCGGGCTTTACGGCCACGTCGAAGAAAACCGGAAACGCGCGCTGTTGCTGTTTGGCGGATTCATCGTCGCCATCGAGTTGATGGCGTTGGTCATCCTGATCGTTCCGACGATGCTCTACGATGCGCGCCACAATCCGCTGATCGCGCCGCTCGGCTATCTCGCTCGCTATTGCCTGCCGGTCGCGCTGATTGGGCTGGTGATCTATGCCGCCAAGCTGTGGTGGTTCGTCGGCACGGTCAAGAAAAGCGTCGGCTTCCGCTACGTCGACAATCACGACGAGCCGCGCTTCTGCCGGATTCTCGAACCGCTGGCGATCACCGCCGGCATCCCCATTCCCTACGCCGCGGTGATCGATACGCCCGCGCTCAACGCGTTCGCCTGCGGGGTCCGCGCCAACCACATGGTGGTGGTCGCCACCCGCGGGCTGATCGACGGCCTCGATGATGATGAGCTGGCGGCGGTGCTGGCGCACGAAGTGACCCACATCAAGCACCGCGACACCATGCTGCTCGCATCGGCCAACACGTTCATGGCGACGCTGCTGCTGACCCAGACCCGGCGGCGGGTGAAGCTCGACGACTGGCGCCAGGCGATCGGGATGGTGTTGCTGCCGATTTTCATTCCGCTGGTTCTGCTGGTCGCCTTTCTCACCCAGCTGGCGCTGCGCATCGGCTATTGCTCGCGCGCCGCGATCGGCTCGGCGCGCGAATATGTCGCCGACGCGGAAGCGGTCCAGCTGACCAAAAATCCCGCCGCCTTGGTCTCGGCGTTGCGCAAGATCGAAGGCCATAGCCGGATCGACACGCTCGGGCCGGCCGAAGAAGCGATGATGATCGATGGGCCGGTCGAAGGCCCGCTCGCCACCCACCCGACCATCACCGAGCGCATCGCGGCACTGGCGCGGACCACCGGCTCGCTGGTGTTCGAAGGCGGCACTCGGCTCGATACCCGGCCCGAGGCGACGGCGCGGGTGGCGCGGGTCCAGTCGTTCGGCCGCCGCGACGATGAACTGGAGCGCATCGCGACGCTCGCCCAGGCCCCGCCGCGCGCCGGTCCATGGGAGATTTTCCGCAAGACCCGCGATCCGCGCCACAACCTGTTTGGCTTCAACCGCCGCGCCGCGCTGATCTACGGCTGCGTCGCGGTCGCGATCGCCATGATCGCCAGCCAGCCCAACGGGCGGCTATTGTTCTCCCGTCAAATCAGCCTGGTGTACGGCATGGGCGACGTCGGCAAACTCGCCCGCGGCGTGGCGCGGTGCGATTTCAAGGCAATCGCCGGGACGCTCGACCAGTCCTGCAGCGGCGACCAGCTCGATCGCCGGGCCGACCGGCTGATGGGCAGTCTGGGCATGCCGACCATCGCCGGTCGCCGCCTCGAGGAGCAGGCCACGACCAACGCGGCGATCGAGCGCCGGCTCGACCAGCGCTGCTATTCCGACCGCTTCGACATGACTCCGGCGGCGTTAACCGGCCCGCCACAGGGTGGGCATTTTGGCGAGGATCTGGACACGTTCCGCCGCGGCGCCGCGCGCAACAATGATTCGATCCTGCTCGCCACACCTGGCCCGGCGCGCGACAAGGCGCTCAAGGACTATGTCGAAATGCGCCAGCTGCTGCTCAACGACGCGCTCTATTTCTTCGGCAAGAGTGGCATGGACGAACTCAACCAGATCTACACCCGCGACGACCATCAACGGATCATCGCCTTGCTCAATCAGCGGCTCCGCGACCCCGCCTTCACCAGCGGCGACAATCCGTACGACGTCGGCAGCTATCGCCTGTTCGCGACCGCTCCGTTTGAAGCGCTGCCGTGCGACGTGGTGAGCCGGCCGGCTGGCTAAACCTCGTCATTGCGAGGAGCCGAAGGCGACGCGGCAATCCGTCGAAGTTAGGAACTGGATTGCCGCGCTTCGCTCGCACCGACGAGCTTAATTACACTTCTTCCAACCCGGCCCATGCACGAACCGCCCGGGCGTCGCGCCGCTATGCTCGCCGTCGCGGATCACCGCCGTGCCGTTGACGAACACAAAGCGCATGCCAACCGCATATTGCTGCGGCTTGGCGAACGTCGCTTTGTCGGCAATCGCGGCCGGGTCGAACACCGCGAGGTCGGCAAAATAGCCCGGCTTCAAATGCCCGCGGTCGACGAGCTTGAGATTGTCCGCCGGCAGCGCCGCCAGCCGCCGCACCGCCTCGGCCAGCGACAGCCGGTTCTCGTCGCGGACATATTTGCCGAGCAGCCGCGCGACGCTGCCATAAGCGCGCGGATGGGTGGAGGATTTCAGGAACACGCCCTCGGGCGCCATCGATGCCGCGTCGGACCCGAAGCTCATCCACGGCAGCGCGACCTCGCGCGCGACATTGGCTTCGCTCATCCCGAAATAGACCACCTGGATGCGGGTGCCGTCCTCGACGATCAAATCGGCAGCGGTGTCCTCGGGCGATTTGCCGCGCGCTCGCGC
>JBDSGH010000167.1:0-2827 GCA_039919095.1 Sphingomicrobium sp.
CAGCTGCGCGAGCGCCTGTCGCAGCTGATCGGCTATCTCGCGCCGGAGAAGCAGGCGGCCTGATGGCCGACTTCGCCACGTCGGCGCACCCTGCAGTCCAGGCCCAGCTCGACCGCCTGGCCTTGCTGTCGCCGGCCGGCGACCGGCTCGGCCTCGCCCGCATCGCCGTCCTGCTCGACCGGCTTGGCCGTCCCCAGGACGCGCTGCCGCCGACCTTCCATGTCGCCGGGACCAACGGCAAGGGCTCAACCTGCGCCTTCCTCCGCGCCGCGCTCGAAGCCTCGGGGCGCACGGTCCACATGTTCACCAGCCCGCATCTGGTCCGCTTCAACGAACGCATCCGGATCGCCGGCAAGTTGATCGACGACCAGCCGCTGGCCGCCTTGCTCGAAGAAGTGATCGACGCCGACCATGGGCTCGAATCCTCATTCTTCGAAGTCACCGCCGCTGCCGCCTTGCTCGCTTTCGCGCGGACCCCGGCCGACGCGGCGGTTATCGAGGTCGGGCTCGGCGGCCGGCTCGATGCGACCAACGTCATCGCCGCTCCAGTGGCCTCTGGAATCGCCGCCATCGGGCTCGATCACCAGGATTTTCTCGGGCGGCGGCTGGTCGACATCGCCGGCGAAAAAGCCGGCATCGCCAAGGCCAGCGTACCGCTCGTCACCCAGCGATATCCGCCGCGCATTGCCGCGCGCGTCGGCGAGGTCGCGCGCGCGGCCGGCGCGCTCTGGCTGCCGCGCGGCGATGCGTGGGATGCCCGGGTCGCGCGTGATCGCATCACCTATCGCGACAGCGCCGGGACGCTCGACCTGCCGCTGCCGGGCCTGCCCGGCCGCCACCAAGCGCTCAACGCCGCGCTCGCCGTCGCCATGCTGCGCCATCAGCAGGCGCTGCCCATATCCGACGCGGCATTGGCGGACGGTATCCGCTCGGCGCGGTGGCCCGGGCGGTTGCAGCTGCTCGGCGAGGGCCCGTTGACAGCAATGCTGCCGGGGCGCCGGGTATGGGTCGACGGCGGGCATAATCGCAGTGCGGCGAACGCGATCGCCGCCGCGATGGCGCCGCGCGCCCCGTTCGACGTGATCTTCGCGCTGACTCGCAACCGACGCATCGCCGACGTGCTCGGTCCAGTCGCGCCTTTGATCCGCCTGGCTCACACTGTACCGCTGGCCGGGCATCCGCACCACGACCCGCGCGATATCGCGATGTTCGCCCAGAATCGCCTCGGCCCGCGGGAATGCTATCCGGCGTTCACCCTTGAGCAAGCGGTCGAGCGGCTCGCCAGCGATGATCAAGCGGCTGACGACGTGCTGATCTACGGCTCGCTCTACCTCGCCGGCCAAGCCCTTGCCGCCAACGGCGAAGCGCCGGACTAAGCCTTGGTGGACCCGACGCTGGCGGCGGTGTCGGCGCGTTCCTGGCGGCCGACCGCGGCGACCCGCATGCCTTCGAGCAGGACGAACAGGATGGCGAAGGCGCCGGCGGCGGCGGTCCAGCGGAACACGGTGGCATAGCCGTAGATGTCGAACGCCTCGCCGGCGATGCCCCGGCCGAGCGATCCGATCAGGAAGGTCAGCGACGACAGAAGCGCATATTGCACCGCGGTGAAGTTCTTGCTGACGATCCCCGACAGATAGGCAACGAACGCGGCACCGGCGATCCCGGTCGAGATATTCTCGTAGGATATCGCGAGCAGCAGCCGCGTCATCCGCTCGTCCGAGCCAAGTGCAGTCGCCAATCGGTCGAGGAACAGCACGTGGCCGACCGCGTCGATCCGCCCGCCGCCCTCGGCCAGGTCGGCGTAAACGAAATTGCCGAACACCGGCAGGATGGCGCCGATCAGGATCGTCGGAATGCGGCCGATGCGGAGGAACAGGTAACCGCCCAGGCTGATCCCGATCATGGTCATGAAGATGCCGAAGATCTTCGAAGCGAACGCCACCTCGTCCTTCGAATAATGGAGAAAATCGAGGTAGAAGGGGAAAGCGAACGACGACCAGATATTGTAGCACAGGGTGTAGGTCAGGATCAGACCGAGCACGATCAGCACGCCCCAGCCGAGCCTTCCGGCGAGCTCCGACAGGGGCGAGACCAGCGCCACATAGAGATGATTGGCGGCAGTCCGCGCCGGCGAGTGATGAGTTTCCTGCTGGGTCAGCACGTAGCGATGGTGGCTGCGCAGCCAGTTAGTGACCGCGGCGACGATCAGCGGCACGATCACCGTCGCGATGATGATCCACGGCCCGTAATGCTTGGTGAAGTCGGCCACCGAGGGCTGCTTTTCTCCGGGTGCGGTGGTCAGCATCGAGATCATGAAATGGGCGATGCTGTAGATCGCCCACACCCAGCTGACGCCGACGATCCCGAGCGCCACCAGCCGCGCCCCGGGTTCGAGCGCGCCGGGCTCGGCGAGAGCGCCGTGGAGCACGCCGGCGCTGGGCCGCTCGGTGTCCGGCGCGCGCAGCGTTACCAGGATCAAAATGCCGATCAGCGCCGCCATGATCAGATAGACCAGCGACCAGGTCATGCGCGCGGCGAGCACCAGAGCCAGCGCTCCGCCGACGATGCTCGCGATGCGGTATCCGAACTGGTAGACCGCCGACAGCAATTCGACCGGCGTCTTTTCATCGGCAACGTCGATCCGCCACGCATCGACCGCGACGTCCTGGGTGGCCGAGGCCAGCGCAGCGATCACCGCGAAAATCGCGAACGTGCCGATGTTGGTCGCCGGGTTGGTCGCGGCGAGGCCGGCGAAAGCGGCGATCATCACCGTCTGGCACAGGATGATCCAGCTCTTGCGCCGCCCGAGGCGGTCGAGCAGCGGCAA
>JBDSGH010000168.1:0-5477 GCA_039919095.1 Sphingomicrobium sp.
TATGTCGTCAAGCCGGTCAACGAAGGCTCGTCGGTCGGGGTCGCGATCGTCACCGCCGATGGCAATACCGGCAACCCGATCGGCCGCGACGTCGAGGGGCCGTGGCACCATTTCGAAACGCTGCTGGCCGAGCCGTTCATCAAGGGCCGCGAGCTGACCGTCGCGGTGTTGGGCGACGAAGCGTTGGCGGTGACCGAATTGAAGCCGGTCGCCGGCTTCTACGACTATGACGCCAAATATACCGACGGGCTGACGGTCCATGTCTGCCCGGCCGAGATCCCTGGCGAGATTGCGCAGAGGATGCTCGACATGGCGGCCAAGGCGCATCGGCTGCTCGGCTGCCGCGGCGCGTCGCGCTCCGATTTCCGCTGGGACGACGAAGACGGCGAGGCCGGCATCTATTTGCTCGAGACCAATACCCAGCCGGGCATGACGCCGCTGAGTCTGGTTCCCGAGCAGGCCAAATATCGCGGCATCAGTTATGGCGAGCTGGTCGAACGGCTGATCGCCGAGGCGCTCGCCCACGAGGGGCCGAAGTGACCGCCGCGCACGTTCGCCGCGGCGGCCCGGCGCGGCCCAAATCGCGCAGCGCCGCACCGCGGACCAGGCCGGCGGCCAAAAAGCGCAGCGCCAACCACGCCCGCGCCAGCCGCCTTGCCGGAATGGCCTTCGCCGCGTTCCTGGTCGCGATCGGGGTGGTCGTGCTGATCGCGCTCGACATCCCGTCGAAGGCCGCGACCTCGGCCGGTGCGGTGATTGGCCGCGCCGGGTTCACCGTCAACGGCTACCAGATTGTCGGCCTCAACCGGATGAAGCGCTCGCTGGTCGACGAGGTCATCGTCGACGAATTGCGCCGCGCGTCGGACAGCGTCGGCAGCGGCCGGCCGGCTCAGCCGCTGGTCGATGTCGCGCGGATCCGCCAGCGCCTGCTGCAGTTCGGCTGGGTCAAGGACGCGCGGGTCTCGCGCCGCCTGCCCGACACGCTGGTGATCGACATCGTCGAACGTCGTCCGGCCGCGCTGTGGCAGGACAAGCAAAGGCTGGCGCTGATCGACGCCGAAGGGATCGTGCTCGACCGCGTCCCGGTCGACCAGATGCCCGATCTGCCGCTGCTCATCGGGCGCGGCGCCAACGCCCAGGCGCGCGGCCTCAACCGGCTGATGGACGACGTCCCGACCTTGAAGCCGCAGCTCGCTTCGGCGACCTGGATCGGCCAGCGCCGCTGGGACCTCAATTTCCAGACCGGCGAGACCATCGCGCTGCCCGAGGGCGAGCCGGCGGCGCGCGCCGCTTTGGGCAAGTTCGCCAAGGTCGACCGCTCGTCCGGCTTGCTCGGTCGCGGGCTGGTACGGTTCGATTTGCGCATTCCCGGCAAGATGATCGTTCGGCTGCCGCGGGCGCCGGGCGAAGCGATCTCGGCCGAAGTGCCGGCGGAAGGATAAGCCACCAAGATGTCGTCGCCCGCCGACAACAAGGTCATTGCAGCGCTCGACATCGGCTCGTCGAAGGTCAGCGCATTGATCGTCACCGCCGACGACGACGGCCGGCTGCGCGTGCTCGGCACCGGCCAGCGCGAAAGCCGCGGGGTCAAGCGCGGCTACATCTCGGACATGGAAGCGAGCGAGTTCGCGGTGCGCGAAGCGGTCGAGCTGGCCGAGCGCATGTCGGGCGTGACGATCGACGAGGTGTGGGCGAGCTATGGCGCCGGCGGGCTGGTCAGCGACGTCGCCAATGTCGAGGTCGAGCTCGGCGGCCACCAGATCGAGCAATCGGACATCGACCAGCTGCTGGCCGGCGGCCGCAACGCGCTCGACCGCGGCGGCCAAGTCGTGCTCCACGCCCAGCCGGCGCTGTACACGATCGACGGAGTCGAAGGGGTCAAGCATCCGATCGGGCTCCACGCCGACCGGCTCGGGGTCGACATCCACGTCGTCGCGGCCGACCCGGCGCCGCTGCGCAATATCGATTATGTGATCCGCTCGGCCCATCTCGGGGTCAAGGCGATCGTTGCCTCGCCGGTCGCGGCGGCGCTCGCCTGCCTGACCGAGGAGGAGCGCGAGCTGGGCGTCGCGCTGGTCGAACTGGGCGCCGAAGTGACCAACGTCTCGCTCCACGCCGGCGGCATGCTGGTCGGGCTGCGCTCGATCCCCTTGGGGGCCAAGGACATCACCGACGACATCGCCTGCGCGTTCGGGGTCCAGCGGCGCGACGCCGAGCGGCTGAAATGCTTCTACGGCTCGGCGATGACCAGCCCGCGCGACAATCACGAGCTGATCGACGCCGCCCAGATCGGGGCCGAGGAGGGCGCCGAGCCGACCCGCATCACGCGCGCCCAGCTGATGATGGTGATCCGCGCCCGGGTCGAGGAATTGACCGGCCAGATCGAGGCGTCGTTGAAGGAATTGGGCTTCACCGGCCCGGTCGGGCGCCAGGTCGTGCTGACCGGCGGCGGCGGCGAATTGAAGAATATCGCCGACTACATGCAGGGCGTGCTCGGCCGCGCGGTCCGGGTCGGCCGGCCGCGGACCATCACCGGCCTGCCCGATGCGCATAGCGGGCCGGCCTTCTCGACCCTCGTCGGGCTCGCTTTCCTGGCCGGATCGGGCAGCGGCGACATTCGCGACATCGCGATCGGCAAGATCACCGACCGCAAGCCGGCGACCGGCATGTTCGGCCGGCTGATCTCGGCCATGCGGGGTGGGTTCTAGGCGGCGTTCGACCGCGCGGGGTGCGCGCTAACCGGGGGGAAACGGGCATGGCCACGATTGCGACGGAGCGGCTAGTCAACCGCGGCCTGGTGCTGCTCCTCGGCGCGGCGATTTTCCTCAATTACGTTGACCGCGGCGCGATCGCGGTGGCGGCACCGCTGATGAAGACCGAGCTCGGGATGAGCGCGACCACCTTCGGGATTGCGGTCTCGGCGTTCTTTTGGGTTTACGCCCCGGTTCAGCTGGTGGTCGGTTGGCTGTGCGACCGCTTCTCGGTGTATAAATTGATGGCTGGCGGGATCGTGCTGTGGGCCGCGAGCACCATGCTCACCGGGCTGGTCGGCGGGTTCGCCTCTCTATTGGTGCTGCGGGTCATGCTCGGGATCGGCGAGAGCATCGCCTTCCCTGGCACGTCCAAGATCATTTCGCGCCACATCCCGGCGCACGGCCGGGGCACGGCCAATGCCGCGGTGGCGGCCGGGATTGCGCTCGGCCCGGCGTTCGGAACGCTGACCGGCGGGCTGATCGTCGCCTCGCTCGGGTGGCGGCCGATGTTCGTCATCTTCGGACTCGCTACATTGCTCTGGCTCTGGCCGTGGCGGCAGACCGTGCGGACGCTCTCGACCACCGACCATTTCGACCAGGGCGCGAGCGTGTCGGCCCGCTCGGTGGTTGGCAAATGGGCCTTGTGGGCGATGTCGATCGGCCATTGCGCGGGCAATTACTGCTTCTATTTCCTGCTCGCCTGGCTGCCGCTCTATTTGGTCCAGGAACGCGGCTTCACGATCACCCAGATGACCCTGCTGGCGACGCTCGGCTACGGCGTGCAGGCGGCCTGTGCCTTGGGCTACGGCCGCTTCTCCGACTGGTGGACTCGTTCGGGGCGCTCCGAAGCTTTGTGCCGGCGGTGGATGATGGTTGCCAGCCAGGCGCTCGCCGCGGTCGCCATCCTCGGCCTCGCTTACGCCGACAGCGCGGTCGAATTCGCGATCCTGCTGGCGCTGGCCGGAGCAGCGACCGCGTCGCTGTCGCTCAACCTCTATGCGATCGCACAGATGTTTGCCGGGCCGCGCGCTTCGGGGACCTGGGTCGGGGTCCAGAATGCGCTCGGCAATCTGTCGGGAATCTTTGGTCCGATCATTACCGGCGTGCTGGTCGATCGCGCCGGTTATGGCAGCGCTTTCGTGCTGACCGCGGTGGTCGCCGCCTTCGGCGCTCTGTGGTGGGCGGTGGGCGTTCCCAAAATAGAACAGGTCAAATTCCCGTAAAGCGACACATTGCAAACTCCAGTGAGTCTTTCGGGACACTTTTTCCCCATTTTTTTCGCGCGCGTTAACTTTTTCGCTTGGTCCGCGAATCGGACTAGTGCATTGATTCCGGTTGACGGTTCAGCGCCTTGCTGCCTTCGGGCCGGATACTAAGGGGGATTGGCATGAGCATCGATTTTGTCCGGCCGGAGGTCGACGAGCTTCGTCCGCGGATCTGCGTGATCGGCGTCGGCGGAGCCGGTGGCAACGCGGTCGCCAACATGATCGGCGCCGATGTCCAGGGGGTCGATTTCATCGTCGCCAACACCGACGCGCAGGCGCTCAACGCCTCGACCGCGGACCGCCGGATCCAGCTCGGGCTCAAGATCACTCAGGGCCTCGGGGCCGGCTCGCGGCCCGAGATCGGCCGCGCCGCAGCCGAAGAGACCATCGAGGAAATCGAGCGCGCGCTGGAAGGCACGCACATGTGCTTCATCGCCGCCGGAATGGGCGGCGGGACCGGCACCGGCGCCGCGCCGGTGATCGCCAAGACCGCGCGCGACAAGGGCATTTTGACGGTCGGCGTGGTGACCAAGCCATTCGCCTTCGAAGGCGCGCGCCGTGGCCGCGCGGCCGAGGCCGGGATCGACGAGCTCCAGCAGCACGTCGACACCTTGATCGTCATTCCCAACCAGAATCTGTTCCGCCTCGCCAATTCCGACACGACCTTCAAGGAAGCGTTCGAAATGGCCGACGAGGTCCTCCAGCAGGGCGTACGCGGAATCACCGATCTGATGGTCATGCCAGGCCTGATCAACCTCGACTTCGCCGACGTCCGCTCGGTCATGGGCGAAATGGGCAAGGCGATGATGGGCACCGGCGAAGCGGTTGGCGACAATCGCGCGATCGAAGCGGCCGAGAAAGCGATTTCGAACCCGCTGCTCGACGGCGTCAGCATGAAGGGCGCCAAGGGCGTGATCATCTCGATCACCGGCGGCGAGGACATGCGCCTGATGGAAGTCGACGAAGCCGCCAGCCACATCAAGGAACTGGTCGACCCCGACGCCAACATCATCTGGGGCTCGGCCTTCAACAACGACCTCGGCGGCAAATTGCGCGTCTCGGTGGTCGCCACCGGAATCGAATCCGAAAGCGTCGCCCAGCCGCAACCGGGCAAGGTCTTCACCTTCCCGGCGGCGCGGCCGGCAGCGGCCTCGTCAAGTGCTGCTGCTGCTCCGGCGGCTGCGGCAGAACAGCCGACGGCCGAGATCGACGACGACATGGTCGCACTCGACCTGTCGGCGGACGAAGAGGGCGACGAGCTGCTGCTCGATGCCGACGACATCCTGACCAGCCCGGTGTCGGGCGCGCCGATCGCCCCGCCGGCCGACGACGACATTGGCATCGACCAGTCCGAGGATCTGACCGGAAGCGCTGCCGAGCCCCCCAAGGCTGCACGCGAGAGCGGCACTTTGTTCGAGCGCATGTCGAATATCGCGCGCGGCGCAGCCAAGGCCCAGGC
>JBDSGH010000169.1:0-4235 GCA_039919095.1 Sphingomicrobium sp.
CTCAAGATCGCTCAGATCGCCGGTCAGCAAGCAAGCCTCGGCGCATTTGAGTTCATCCAGCTCCTCGCTTTGTTCTCGATTAATCTGGGATTCATCAACCTCTTGCCAGTCCCGATGCTTGATGGTGGGCACCTGTTCTTTTACGCGGTTGAAGCCATTCGCCGGCGGCCGGTCAGCCTGCAGGTGCAGGATTGGGCGTTCCGGGGCGGGCTGGCTCTCATCCTCGCCCTTATGCTTTTCACGACCATCAATGATCTCGACTCATTCGGCTTGTGGGACCGGCTTGAGCGCTTGATTGGCTAAGTTGCATGGGGCAGGGCGGGCGCTTGAGGCAAAGCGCTAAACATTCGCCGGGTTCGTCACCCGCTAATTGCTATTTCACAAAGGGCCGGAACGCGTGAATTCAAATAAAAAGATTGTCGGTAGCCGTGCGAGCGCAATCTTGCTCGTCGGGACCGTGGTCGGCAGCTGGTCGGCGCCGCTGCTCGCGCAAGCCGCACCCGAAGATCCACTGGCTGCGACCGCGCCGGCTGAGGATCCGGCAGCGACGCCAGTCGATCCGGCCCCAACGCCCGCTCCGGCCCAAACTCCTGATCCAGCCCAGGCTCCGCTTGAAAGCAGCACGCCAGCGCCGGCCGCACCCGCTCCGGCGCCCCTGGCTGACGCGCCCGCCGCAATTGCCGCGCCGGCCCTGACCGGCACGATCCGCTCGATCGCGGTGCGCGGCAACGAGCGCCTCGAGCCCGAGACCGTGCGCTCCTACGCCAACCTCTCGCCCGGCCAGACCTATACAGCCGCCAGCCTCGATGCGGCGCTCAAGGAACTGTACGCGACCGAGCTGTTCACCGACGTCGTCATCACCGGCGCCGAAACCGGCAATCTGGTGATCACGGTACGCGAGAACCCAGTCATCAACCGCATCGTGCTGGAGGGCAACAAGCGCCTCAAGTCCGACAAGATCCTGCCCGAGATCAAGCTTGCGCCGCGCCAGATCTTCACCCGCTCGAAAGTCCGCTCGGACGTCGAACGGATCGTCGAACTCTATCGTCGCGAGGGACGTTTCGCCGCCCGGGTCGAACCCAAGGTGGTCCAGCTCGACCAGAACCGGGTCGATCTGGTGTTCGAGATCTTCGAAGGCGATAAGTCCAAGGTCCGGCGCATCAACATCATCGGCAACAACGAATTCGGCGATGACAAGCTGCGCAAGGAAATGTTCACGCGCCAGGCCGGCGGCGTGCTTGGATTCATGAAATCCAACGACAGCTACGATCCCGATCGCCTTGCTGCCGACCAGCAGAAGCTGCGCGCCTTTTACCTGACCCAGGGCTATGCCGACTTCCGCGTCGTCTCGGCGCTGGCCGAGCTCACGCCCGACCGCCGCGACTTCATCATCACTTATGTTGTTGAGGAAGGCCCGCGCTACAAGTTGGGCGCGGTCGATGCCGAAAGCGCATTGCGCGACTTGCCCGCCGAAAAGGTCAAGACGGTGGTCGACCTGCAGCCCGGCACCTGGTTCAATGCCAAGGCGGTCGAGGACGCGGTCACCGACCTGACCGAACTCGCCGGAAACGCCGGCTACGCCTTCGCCGACATCAGCCCGTCTTACGAGCGCGACGCCGACAAGAAGTTGATGAACATCACCTTCCGGGTCGGCGAGACTCCGCGGGTCTATGTCGAGCGGATCGACATCCAGGGCAACACGACTACCCGCGACAAGGTCATCCGCCGCGAATTCCGCCTCAATGAGGGCGATGCGTTCAGCGCGATCAAGGTCAAGCGCTCGCAGGATCGCTTGCAGAGCCTCGGCTTCTTCCAGGACAAACTGGAGGTCAAGCAGACCGAGGGCTCGGCGCCCGACCGGGTCGTGCTCGGAGTCGATGTCGAAGAAAAGTCGACCGGCGAACTGCAGCTGTCGGGCGGCTATTCGAGCCTCGAGCAATTCGTCCTTCAGCTGTCGGTCGCGCAACGCAACTTTCGCGGCATGGGCCAGGAGCTCAACGCCGGCATCAACTATTCGCGCTATGCCCGGTCGGTCCAGCTGGGCTTCGTCGAGCCTTATCTGTTCGACAAGCAGATCCTGCTCGGCGGCGAGGTTTACCGGCGCGATTACAACAGCTTCAATTACATCGGTAACACCCGCAACACGACCTATTCGCAAGTCAGCACTGGTACCGGCCTGAGGCTCGGCTTCCCGCTGACCGAGTTTATCCAGTTCGGCACCCGCTACTCGTTCGTGATGGACAAGATCACGCTCGACAAGGGGACCTTCTTCACCGACCCCGACGGCACCGGCCCGCTTCCTCCGCAGTGCAACCCGGTCAAGGCCGGCACCTACCTGTGCGACGAACTGGGCAACCAGATCACCTCGCTGGTCGGCTATTCGTTGCTCCATGACAACACCAACGGCATTCACCCGACCCGCGGCTTGCGAGTTATCGTGTCGCAGGATTTCGCCGGCCTTGGCGGCGACGTGAAATACATCCGCACGCGGGGTGACGTCACCAAATTCTGGCAATTGTTCGATGGCTGGATCACGTCGGCCCACATCGAGGGCGGCTATATCCATCCGCTGTCGAAGGCGAAGTCGTCGGGCAGCGATCCAATTCGCATCACCGACCGCTTCTTCGGACCCCAGCTGCGCGGCTTCGACATTCGCGGCATCGGTCCCAGGGTGCTGCGCACGCCCTACAAGAGCGACGGCACGCTCGACACCGAAGGCAGGCAGACCAACGACGCGCTCGGCGGCCGGGCTTATTACATGGGCCGGCTCGAGCTCGAGTTCCCGACCAGTTCGGCGATTCGCAACATGGGGCTTCGTCCGTCGGCGTTTATCGACGTCGGCTCGGTCTTTTCATTGAGCAAACCCGCCCTCAACGACATCATCGCCATCTGTTCGCCACCAACCGGAACCACCGGCACGGTCGATGTCATCCGCCCGACCGATGCCAACCCCAGCCGGGCGTGCGCAACGAACTTCGTCCGCTCCCCGGGGATCAGGGAAGAATTCGTCGGCAATTCGCCGAGGCCGCGCCTGGCCATCGGCGTCGGCGTCAACTGGGTCTCACCGTTCGGCCCATTCCGCATCGACATCGCCAAGGCCCTGCTCAAGCAGGACGGCGATGAAACGAAACTGTTCAGCTTCAACGTAGGAACCCAATTCTGATGAGAAAATTGATTTACTTCGCAGCGATGGTCGCCACCGCGGCCGTCATTCCGACCGTCGCCAATGCGCAGCGGGCTCCGGCCGCGGTCGTGGTCGTGGTCGATAGCGATCGGATCTATCGCGAGTGCACCGCGTGCAAGAGCGCGCAGGCCCAGCTCCAGACGCGCGTGACCGCCCTGCAGACCCGCCAGAAGACGCTCGCCGACGGCCTCCGTCCCGAAGGTCAGTCGATCCAGGCGGCGATCACCGCGCTCAACGGCAAGGATCCGGACGCCGCGCTGCGCACCCGCGTCCAGGCCTTCCAGGGCAAAGAAGAAGCCGCCAATAAGGAGCTCCAGGCCGGGCAGCAGAACCTGCAGTCGATCCAGGCTAATATCGTGCGACAGATCAACGTTCGGCTCAGCCCGATCATCAACCAGGTGATGACCGCCAAGGGAGCCAATGTCGCGGTCGACGTCGGCGCCACGCTCGCTCATGCGCAAGGCACCGACGCCACGGCCGAGGTTCTCGCCGGGCTTAATGCGGCGCTACCCTCGGTCAGCCTGACGCCGCTGCCGGCTTCGGCGCAGAAGCAGCAGCCCCAGGGTCGGTGAACCAATCCGCGGATACCGGCGCCGCTCCTGAATTAGGGAGCGGCGCCATGGACTTGCGCGGCGTGATGGCGGCGCTGCCGCATCGCTACCCGATGCTGCTGGTGGACCGCGTGGAATCGCTCGAGCGCGACAAATCGATTGTCGCGATCAAGGCGGTGACCTTCAACGAAGGCTTTTTCCAAGGCCATTTCCCCGGCCGGCCAATCATGCCCGGCGTGCTGATCGTCGAGGCGCTGGCCCAGGCGGCCGGCGTGCTTGCGGTTGAGTCGCTCGGTCTCGCTGGCTCCGGCAAGCTGGTGTATTTCATGGCCATCGAGGGTGCCAAGTTTCGCGCTCCGGTTGAACCTGGCGTATTGCTCCGGCTCGAGGTCAAGTTCGTCCAGAAGCGCACTACCGTATGCAAGTTCGCCGGGCGCGCCTTGGTTGGCGAAAAGCTGGTCGCCGAAGCGCAATTCACGGCGATGATCGCCGACCCGCCC
>JBDSGH010000170.1:0-10262 GCA_039919095.1 Sphingomicrobium sp.
TGATCGATACCGGATCGAAGATGGACGAAGTGATCTTCGAGGAGTTCAAGGGCACCGGCAATTCGGAAATCGTGCTCGACCGCAAGGTCAGCGACAAGCGCATCTTCCCGGCGCTCGACGTCGGCAAATCCGGCACCCGCAAGGAAGAGCTGCTGGTCGACCAGGGCGTGCTGACCAAGATGTGGGTTCTGCGCCGGATCCTGATGCAGATGGGCACGATCGACGCGATGCAGTTCCTGCTCGACAAGATGAAGGACGCCAAGTCGAACGAGGATTTCTTCGCCAGCATGAATCAATAAGCTGGTCCCCGGCTTCGGCCGGGGCCCGTTTGTAACGCGAAGCGCTGGACTGCGGACTTCGCCGGGAAAGGCATGGAATGCCCGAAGGCATGTTCGATTTCGCCGACGTCTTTACCGCGGTTGGCCTGCTGACGCTCGGCCAGGTGATCCTGATCGACCTGACCATGGCCGGCGACAACGTCGTGATCATCGGCACGCTCACCTCCGGCCTGCCGGCGCGCGAGCGCAAGCGGGTGATCATGTTCGGGGTCGGCATGGCGCTGGTGTTCCTGATCGGCTTCGCGCTGATCGCGACCCAGCTGCTCCAGGTCACCGGGCTGCTGGTCGCCGGTGGGCTGCTGCTGCTGTGGGTCGCCTACAACATGTACCGTGAGCTCAGGCCGGCCAGCGACGTCACCGCCGACGACCCGGCGACCGCCGAGATCGAGGGACCGCCGCGGACCAAGACTTTCCTGCGCGCCGCGATCCAGGTCACCATCGCCGACCTCAGCATGAGCCTCGACAACGTCCTCGCGGTCGCCGCCGCGGCGCGCGAGCATCCGGCGGTGCTGTTCATCGGCCTCGCTTTGTCGGTGACCTTCATGGGCCTCGCCGCCAATTACGTCGCGCGGCTGGTCCAACGCTATCACTGGATCGCGTGGGGCGGACTGCTGATGATCCTCTACGTCGCGGTCAACATGATCTACGAAGGCTGGGTCGGCGGCGAGCACATCCTGGGCTTGAGGACGGTTCTCGGCCTCGGCTAGGGCCATGGGCATGGATTTTTCCGCTTTCCTGACGCCCCAGGCGATCGCCGTCTTCTTCGAGATCCTGATGATCGACATCGTCCTTGCCGGGGACAATGCGATCGTCGTCGGCGCGCTCGCCGCCGGGCTCCCGCCCGAGCAGCGCAAGCGGGTGATCCTGATCGGCGTACTCGCCGCGCTGGTGCTGCGGATCGCGTTCGCCTTGCTCGTCACGCAATTGCTCCAGGTGGTCGGCCTGATTCTCGCCGGCGGGCTGCTGTTGCTGTGGGTCGCGTGGCGCATGTGGCGCGAGTTGCGCGAAGGCGCCACATCGCCGGGATCGGCCGAGATCGAGGGTGACGAGCATTCGGGCCTCAAACCCGCGCGCAGCTTTACCTCGGCCGCGTGGGGCGTGGCCATCGCCGACGTCAGCATGAGCCTCGACAATGTCCTGGCGGTCGCCGGAGCGGCGATGGACCATCCGTGGATCCTGGTCTTCGGCCTGATCCTGTCGGTCATTCTGATGGGCGTCGCGGCGAGCTTCATCGCGCGCTACATCGAACGCTATCGGTGGATCGCTTATGGCGGGTTGATCGTGATCCTGTGGGTCGCCGCCAAGATGATCTGGGACGGCTTCCACGACGTCGTGCCGCATATCATGCCGCTGCTCGGTTAAACCCGCCCACGGCGCTTGCGAGCGCGCTGACGGGTCGCCATTGCCGGCCAAATGGAAACTATATTCGCCTTGTCCAGCGGCCGTCCACCGGCGGCAATCGCGGTGATCCGGGTCAGTGGACCCGAGGCCCACCGCGCCGGCGAGCTACTGGCGGGCGCGCTGCCGCCGGTGCGCGAAGCCGCGTTGCGGGCACTCCGGCATCCGCTGAGCGGCCTGCTGCTCGACCACGCTTTGGTGCTACGGTTTGACGGCCCGGCGAGCGCGACCGGTGAGAATATCGTGGAATTCCAAGTGCATGGCGGACGGGCGGTGGCCGACGCGGTGCTTGACGCCTTGGCGTCACTCGACGGTTTGAGGCTGGCCGAGCCGGGCGAATTCACCCGCCGTGCGCTCGGCAACGGCCGCATCGATTTGACCGAAGCCGAGGGGCTCGCCGACCTGATCGAAGCCGAGACCGAGAGCCAGCGGCGAGCTGCATTGGCGCTGGCCGGCGGCGGGCTGCGGCGCCAGATCGAGCATTGGCAGGAGCGTTTGCTCAGCCTGTCGGCGTGGGCCGAGCAGGCGATCGATTATGACGAGGACGACCAGCAAGGGATCGACCCTGCGCTCTCAGGCGATTGCGCCGCATTAGCGTTAGAACTGTCGCAATGGCTGGCCCGCCCCCGCATGGAGCCGCTGCGAGACGGCGTTCGGGTTGTGATTGCTGGTCCGCCCAACGCCGGAAAGTCTAGCCTGCTCAATGCCATAACCGGCTCTGAACGAGCGATTGTGACCGATCTTCCAGGGACCACACGCGACCAGATCGATGTCCCGCTGGCGCTCGCCGGGGTGCCGCTGGTGCTGACCGACACCGCCGGTTTGCGCGCAACCGACGAGCAGGTCGAACGGATCGGCGTCGCGCGGTCGGAGGCTTCGATCGAGCGCGCCGAAATCTTGCTGTGGCTCGGCGATCCGACTGGGGCGCCGCCGCATCCGCGTTCGATCCTGGTCCATTCCAAAAGCGATTTGCCGGAACGTGCCTTGGCTCCTGGCGGGTCCATGGGCGTGTCGTCGGTTACAGGCGAGGGCTTGACCCAATTGCTCGAACAGGTCGCCACGCTCGCCAAATCCTGTCTTCCGGGCGAGGATGCGCTGGCGCTAAATCGCCGCCAGGCAGCGCTGATCGGGGAGGCCCGGGAAGCGCTCGACCGTGCGGCGGCGAGCGAGACCATCGACATTGTTGCCGAGGACTTTCGAGTGGCGCGCGGCGCCTTCGACCGCTTGACCGGGCGAGCGGGCGTCGAGGATGTACTGGACGCGCTGTTTTCGCGGTTCTGCCTCGGCAAATAAGCGCTGGCGTGTTTCACGTGAAACGCCGCGCAGGGCGGTTTTTGTGCCTTGCGGGGCTTTGTTCTAAAGACCGGTGATGTTCGACATTCTCGTCATTGGTGCGGGCCACGCCGGGTGCGAGGCCGCCAGTGCCGCGGCCCGTCGCGGGGCGCGCGTCGGGCTGATCACGTTCCGCGCCGAAGATCTTGGCCAGATGTCGTGCAATCCATCGATCGGCGGAGTTGGCAAGGGCCATCTGGTACGGGAGCTCGACGTGTTCGACGGGCTGATGGGCCGCGCCGCCGACCGCGCCGCGATCCATCGCCGAATGCTCAACCGCAGCAAGGGGCCAGCGGTGCAGGGCCCGCGGGTCCAGGCTGACCGCGCTCTCTACCAGGCCGCGATCGCCACCCTGGTCGCCGAGAGCGGCGTCGAGGTGATCGTCGCCGAAGCGCTGCGGATGCGGATCGAGAGCGGCCGGATCACAGGCCTCGAGACCAGCATCGGCCTGCTCGAATGTCGGGCGCTGGTGGTGGCCACCGGGACCTTCCTCGATGCGCGGATCTTCGTCGGCGAGACGATCGTCGACGGCGGCCGGCGCGGGGAGGGGGCATCGGTTCCGCTCGCCGCCCAGTTGCGCGAGATCGGGCTTGGCCAGGGCCGGCTCAAGACCGGCACTCCGCCGCGGCTCGTCGGGCGGACGATCGACTGGGCCCGGCTGCTCGAGCAGCCGAGCGATGCCGACGATTGGTCGATGTCGGCGCTGGATGAGGGATTTCGCCCGCCGCAGCTGCAATGCGCGATCGCGCGGACCAATTCGCGAACCCACGACATCATCCGGGCGGCATTCGACCGGTCGCCGCTCTACGCCGGCACGATTGCAGGGCGGGGACCGCGTTACTGCCCGTCGATCGAGGATAAGGTCAAGCGCTTCGGCGACCGCGACGGCCACCAGATTTTCCTTGAACCCGAGGAACTTGCCACCGCTCTCGTCTACCCCAACGGAATATCGACTTCGCTCCCGGCCGATGTCCAGCTCGACTTCGTCCGCTCGATCGCCGGACTCGAGCGGGCCGAAATCGCCCGCCCGGGATATGCGGTCGAGTATGAATTCGTGGACCCACGCCGCCTCAACTCCTCGCTCCAAGTAATTGATATACCAGGCCTATTCCTCGCCGGTCAGATCAACGGGACGACCGGTTATGAGGAGGCAGCGGCACAAGGCCTCGTATCCGGCCTCAATGCAGCGGCCCATGTGTTTGATCTAAAGGAACTAAGGTTCGATCGGCGTTTGAGCTACATCGGCGTGATGGTCGACGACCTGACAGTACAGGGCGTCAGCGAACCTTATCGGATGATAACCGCACGCGCCGAATATCGTTTGCTGCTGCGGTCGGATAACGCGACCAGCCGGCTCGGGTCGATGGCGCTCGCGGCCGAATGCCTTTCGCCGCGCCGCCGGGCACAGATCGACCAGCATCTCGAGTTGCGCGGCACGACTGACTGGGCCGCCACCGAAGAGGGCCGGGCCGACGCGATCTACGCGCCCTATATCGAACGCCAGCAGCGCGAATGGGCGGCGGTCAAGCGCGACTGTGCGGCGTGGCTGCCGGCCGACCTCGATTATTCCGGAGTGCCGGGCCTCTCAACCGAAATGGTCGAGCGCTTCAGCGCTGCGCGGCCCGAGACGATCGACCAGGCCTCGCGCATTAATGGCGTGACCCCGGCCGCGCTGTCGGCGGTTTATGTCGCCGCCAGCCGCCGCGCGGCGGCATGATCACGGAGCTGGAACAGGCCGCCGGACGTCCTGTTTCACGTGAAACATTCGATCGGATCGAGCGGTTCGTAGAGCTGCTCCAGACCGCCAATCGCGACCAGAATCTCGTCGCGGCCTCGACCATCGCACATATCTGGGAACGGCATATCCTCGACAGCGCGCAGCTGGCCCGCTTCGAGACTAGCCCAGGCGCGTCATGGGTCGACATCGGCTCGGGTGCGGGACTACCCGGCCTGATTGTCGCCGCGCTGACCGACGGACCGATGACTTTGGTCGAGCCGCGCCGCCTGCGCGCCGCTTTCCTCGCCGAAACCGCCGAGGTGCTCGGCCTGGCGCCGCGGGTGACGACCATCGCCGGCAAAATCGAGCATGTTAACGGCCAGTTCGACATGATCACCGCGCGCGCGGTCGCCCCGCTGCCGCGATTGCTCGGCATGGCCATCCATCTGGCGCATTCCGGGACGGTTTGGGCGCTTCCCAAAGGGCGCAATGCCAAATCGGAACTGGCCGAAACGAATCGAAGCTGGCAATGTACGGTTCGAAGCGAGGCGAGCTGCACCGATCCGGACTCGACGGTGCTGGTGCTCAGCCGGGTGAGGGCGAAAACAAGATCATGATCCGCGTAGTGATCGCCAATCAGAAGGGCGGGGTAGGCAAAACCACCACCGCCATCAATCTTGCCACCGCGCTGGCCGCGATCGGCTGGAAGGTGCTCCTGGTCGACCTTGATCCGCAGGGCAATGCCTCGACCGGGCTCGGCGTCACCCAGGCCCAGCGCAAGCTATCGACTTATGACGTATTGATCGGCGGTGCGACGGTGGTCGAAAGCGTGGTCGCGACCCGCGTCCCCAAGCTCGACCTGCTACCGTCGACGGTCGACCTGTCGGGGGCCGAGATCGAGCTCGTCGCGCTCGAAGATCGCGCCCACAAGCTCGACCGCGCGCTTGACGGCGCCGGCAGCCGCTGGGACATCTGCCTGATCGACTGCCCGCCATCGCTCGGGCTGTTGACCGTCAACGCGCTTGTCGCGGCGCGCCATCTGCTGGTGCCGCTGCAGTGTGAATTCTTCGCATTAGAAGGACTTAGCCAGCTTTTGCAAACGGTCGAGCGGATCCGCGTGGCGTTCAATCCGGAGCTTGCGATCCTCGGCGTGGCGCTGACTATGTTCGATCGCCGCAACAATTTGTCGCAGCAAGTCGCCGAAGATGTCCGCGCCTGCCTCGGCCCGGCGGTGTTCGACACCGTCATCCCGCGCAACGTGCGCCTGTCCGAAGCGCCCAGCCATGGCCTGCCGGCGCTGATCTACGACCTGCGCTGCGCCGGGTCCGAAGCTTATGTCCGGCTCGCCCGCGAGCTGATGGCGCGCCTGCCGCGCCGCGCCGAGGCGGCATGAGTTCGCCCCGCTCGGGTCTCGGCCGCGGGCTGTCTGCGCTGATCGATGATTCTACCCGGCCGGGCGGCGCCGCTCCGGCCGAATCGCGCGGCGGCGTGCGTGAGATCGAGATTGGGAGGATCCGGCCCAACCCCAACCAGCCGCGGCTGCAGTTCGACGACGAATCGATCGAGGAATTGGCGGCGTCGATCGGTGAGCGCGGCGTGCTCCAGCCGATCCTGCTGCGCCCCCAAGAGGACGGGTTCGAAATCATCGCCGGCGAGCGCCGCTGGCGCGCTGCCCAGCGCGCCCGGCTGCACACCATCCCGGCGATCGTGCGCGACGTCGACGACGCTGGCACGGCCGAGATTGCGCTGATCGAGAATATCCAGCGCGAGGATCTCAACGCGATCGAGGAAGCCGAAGGCTATCGCCAGCTGATCGACCAGCACGGCCACAGCCAGGACGACATCGGCCGGCTGGTCCACAAGTCGCGCAGCCACATCGCCAATCTGCTGCGCCTGCTCGACCTGCCGCCGTTCGTCCGCGATTCGCTGATCCACGGCGAGATCAGCATGGGCCACGCGCGCGCTGTCGCGTCGGCGCCCGATCCCGAAAGCCTGGCCAGGGAAGTCATCGCCAAGGGCCTGTCGGTGCGCCAGGCCGAAGCGCGCGCGCGCCACGAGAAGAAGCTGGCGGGCGAGCCAGGCCCGGTCAAGCTGCGTGGCGACGCCGATCTCGAAGCGCTCGAGCGCCAGCTTGGCGACATGCTCGGCCTGCGGGTCAAGGTCGCCAACCACGGCTCGGCCGGAACCGTCACGCTGCATTACAACAGCCTCGACCAGCTCGACATGGTCTGCCAGCGGCTGTCGGGGGAATCGATCTAGGCGAATATGCGGGGAGGTTGGGTTGGCGGCCTAGCGCCGCCGCGCCGCCCGCCGTGCAATCGCCGTGAGTTCCTCGCCAATCGCTTCGGCCGGCGGCGGCGAATCGCCCCGCATGAGCTGCCGCTCGAGCTTGCCGGCGCGCTCCGAAATCGTCGCCAGGCCGCGCGCGTCCCACGCCGCGAGCAGCGTTCCGATCAGCTCTTTGTCCTTCCAGAACAGAGACTTACCTAGTGACGCCATGACTGCACCGGGGCTTTCTCCGGCCTCGACCCGGGCGCGCATCGGGGCCACCGTGAGCAGGCGCCGTTGAAGCGCGCGGACGATCGGGATCGCCTCGCTTCCGCCCGGCGACAGCCGCGCCAATTCCTCGCCAACATCGCCCGGCTTCCCCGACAAAGCGAGGTCGGCAAGGCGCAGGAAATCGCCTTCGGGCAGGTCGGCGCCGACCGCGTCGACCGCGTCATGGTCGAGCTCCTTTGGCGCTTCGGGCGACGCGCCGAGGTAGAGCGCCAGCTTGGCCAGCTCCTGGCCGACAATCGCCTGGTCGTTGCCGCAGGCATCGGCGACCCGCGCCGCCACCACCGCCGCGATCCGCAGGCCGTGGCCGCGCCCGACGTCGATCACCATCCGCTCGGCGTCCTGGCCTTCGGGGATGAACGACTGGTGGGTCAGCGCCAGGCGGTGGGCGTCGGCCAACTTGAGCAGGGCCGAGGTCTTGCGCAGCGCGCCGGCGATCAGGATCACCGGGCTTTCCGACCCGGCCGCCGAGAGCAGGGCATCGACCCCGTCGGCGATCTCGTCCCCGGCCGGCTCGACCCAGATCGCGCGTGGTTCGCCGAACAGGCTCATCGCCCCGGCTTCGTCGGCGAGTAACGCCGGGTCCGAGCGGATCGCGCCGGCGCTGGCCACGGCTCGCGTTGCACCGAGGCTTTTGAGCAGGCGCTCGCCAAGGCTGCGCGACTGGCCTTCGTCGCGGCCGTAGAACAGGAACAACCGGATGGTGCGGTCGGGCTGGTCGAGCGCGCGCCCGATGCCGCCACGCGCGACTTTCACGGCCCGACGCTCATTTCACGGCCGCAGTGCGTGAGGCGAACATGCCAAGGCGAGCGACGATCTGGTCGGCGAGCACTTCGGACAGCCGCTCGACCGCGGTCTGCTCGGCCGCGACGGTGGCATATTCCGAACTGACAACGTCGATCCCGGCATCGGATCCGGCGGTCGCGTCGAGCACCACGCTGCCGGTCTTCAGTTCGACCAGCCGGTAACGCGCGCGCAGCGTCCGCCGTTCGCGCGTCACGGCGCGGTCGCCGCGAATGCCGAAGCCGGTGATATTATCGTCGAGCTCGACCTCGAGCCGATACAGGCCGGCGCCCTCGCTTTTGCCAAGGCGCTCGCTGAGCTTGTTGTGGACCAGCCAGCCGACCTGACCATCGATCGGCGCGACTTCGACAGCCTGCAGGGTGGTCGCGACCGACCCGCCCGGACCGTCGGCATAGAGCGGGTGGAGGCCGCATCCGGACAAGGCCGGAGTGGTCACCAGGGCCGCCAGCAGGACACAAGCACCGCGCGTCATAGGACGATATTGACCAGCCGGTCGGGGACCACAATGATCTTGCGCGGCGCTGCCCCGGCGAGCTGCCGCTGGACCTTGTCCGACGCAAGCGCCAGCGCCTCCGCAGCTTCGCGCTCAAGCCCGCGCGGCGCGGTTAGGGTGTCGCGCAGCTTGCCGTTGACCTGGATCGCCAGCGTCACCTGGTCGTCGACCAGCAAGGCGGGGTCGAACGACGGCCAGGCGGCGTCGGTCACCATGCCGCTCTCGCCCAGCGCCGCCCACGCTTCCTCGGCGAGGTGGGGCGCCATCGGCGCGGCCAGCTTGACCAGGTCGCCGATCGCCGCCGTGCGGCTGGCCGAAGGCTTGGCTTTCTCGATTTCGCTGACCAGTTCGTACAATTGGGCGACGGCCTTGTTGAACTGCAGCCCGTCGATCGCCTCGCCGGTGGCGGCGATGGCGCGGTTGAGCTTCTTGTCGAGCGCCGGGTCGGCGCCGTCTCCGCCACGCGGCTCATTGGCCAGGCGCCATACTCGCTGGACGAAGCGGGCGGCGCCTTCGATCCCGCCGATCGACCATTCGAGGTCGCGCTCGGGCGGGCTGTCGGAGAGCATGAACCAGCGCACCGCGTCGGCGCCATATTTGGCGACGATCGGTTCGGGATCGACGGTGTTGCGGCGCGACTTGGACATCTTCTCGACCCGCCCGCGCTGGGCCGGGGCGCCGGTCGTCCGTTCGGCCAGAGTCCCGCTCGGGCCAGTCTCGACTTCCTCGGGCGACAGCCAGCGGCCGTCGGCCGCCTGGAAGGTCTCGTGGGTTACCATGCCCTGGGTGAACAGGCCGTGGAACGGTTCGGCGATGCCGATGCGGCCGATGCGCTGCAACGCGCGGGTCCAGAAGCGCGCGTAGAGCAGGTGCAGGATGGCATGCTCGACGCCGCCGATATATTGCGCGACCGGGAGCCATGCCTCGGCCTCGGCGCGGTCGAACGGCTGGTCCTTGGGCTGGCTGGCGAAGCGGATGAAATACCAGCTGGAATCGACGAAGGTGTCGAGCGTGTCGGTTTCACGCGTGGCGGCGCCGCCGCAGCTCGGGCAATCGACCAGGCGCCAGGCGTCGTGGCGGTCGAGCGGATTGCCCGGCAGGTCGAACGAGACGTCTTCGGGCAGCACCACCGGCAATTGGTCGCGCGGCACCGGCACCGGACCGCATTTCGCGCAATGAATGATCGGGATCGGCGTGCCCCAGTACCGCTGGCGCGACACGCCCCAGTCGCGCAGCCGCCAAGCGGTGGTGCCCTTGCCCCAGCCAGCGGTTTCGGCCCGTCGAATGACGTCGGCGGCCGCTTCGGCACTGGTCATGCCGTCGAGGAACTGGGAGTTTACCGCGATTCCAGGCTCATTTTCCGCCTCTCCGGCGAATGAAAGTGCGGCGTCCTGAGCGCTAGCTGCGACAACCCGCTTAATCGCTAAATGATATTGCTTCGCAAACTCGAAGTCGCGCTGATCGTGCCCCGGAACCCCGAAAATCGCGCCGGTGCCGTAGTCCATCAGCACGAAATTGGCGATGTAGACCGGTAGCCGCCATTCGGGATCGAATGGATGGACCGCTTCGAGGTTCGTCTTGAATCCCTTTTTCTCGGCGGTCTCGATTTCGGCCGCGCTGGTGC
>JBDSGH010000171.1:0-12460 GCA_039919095.1 Sphingomicrobium sp.
GAGCCCAATAGCCTGATGTCGTTGGCGATCTTGGTCAGCGATACGGCCAACGTGTTGAGAACGCCGGATAATGCAACCATGCTATCATGCGCCGCCATCTCCGCGAACTTGTTCGGGGCGCTGACGAACGGGAGCTGGGTGAGGTTGGCCATTTCGTCGGCAAAGGCGTCGCCGAAGCCCTTGGGCGCATTGAGGCCGGTGCCGACCGCGGTGCCGCCTTGGGCCAGCCGGTAGAAGCTCGGCAACACCTGCTCGAGGCGCTCGAGATTGGCGTCGAGTTGGGCGGCATAGCCCGAAAACTCCTGGCCCAGCGTCAGTGGTGTTGCATCCTGGAGGTGGGTCCGGCCGATCTTGACGATCCCGTCCCAGCGCTCGGCCAGTTCGGCCAGCTTGCCGCGCATGAGGAGCAGGGCCGGGAGTAATTGGCCGTGGATCGCGGCGACCGCGGCGACATGCATTGCGGTCGGGAAGCTGTCGTTGGACGACTGGCTCTGGTTGACGTGGTCGTTGGGATGGACCGGCTGCTTGCCGCCGCGCTTGCCGGCCAGCACTTCGTTGGCGCGGCCGGCGATCACTTCATTGGCGTTCATGTTGGATTGCGTGCCCGACCCGGTCTGCCAGATGACCAGCGGGAACTGCCCGTCGAGATCGCCCCGAGCGACTTCTTCCGCCGCCTGCTGGATGGCCTCTGCAATCTGCGGCTCGAGCAGGCCCATGCGGGCATTGACCCGCGCCGCCGCCTGCTTGACCAGGCCCAGCGCGTGGATCAGCTCGAGCGGCATGCGTTCGCTCGCGCCGAACGGGAAATTGCCGATTGAGCGCTCGGTCTGCGCCCCCCAATAGCTATCGGCGGGCACTTCGATCGGCCCGAAGCTGTCGGTTTCGGTGCGCGTCGCGACCATGATCATCCTTCAAGCGGTCATGCTGAACGGGTTTCAGCATCCATCGATAAGACCGATGCACTGCTCGAAAATAGCCCCTGAAACAAGTGACGCGGCGGCCATGCTGGGAGCATGGCCCAAAGCGGCGCCCAGGGTCACGGGCCGATGCGCCTCACTTTTTGCGGGTGAAGTCCACGGAGACCACGTTGGACCCGTCGTCGGCGACCTCGCCCGGCGCAATCGGAGCATCGGTCTCGCTCTGCGGGCTGTCGTTTTCCGGCACTTCGAGTTCGTCGTGCAGCTCGTCGGCTGAATTAGCGTGGAAGGTCAGCGAGAATTCGACCGCCGGGTCATGGAATTGGGTGACCGCGGCGAACGGCACGCGGAGGGTCGAAGGAACGCCGCCGAACGACAGGCCGACGCTGAAGCCGTCGTCGCCCACCTTCAAATCCCAGAAACGGTGCTGGATGACGATCGTCATCTCGTCCGGGAAGCGTTCGGCCAAATGCTTGGGGATCGACACGCCCGGCAGGCGAGTCTTGAAGGTTATGTAAAAATGATGCCCGCCGGGCAGCTCGCCAGTCTGCTCGACCTCGCCGAGCACGCGGCCGACGACGTCGCGCAACGCCTCCTGCACGATCTCGTCGTAGGGGATCAGGCTTTCTGACGGTTCGTCGGTCATCGCCTAAAGGTGGTAGCGAGGCGGGCTTGGCGGTCAAGCCGATACCAGCGCCGTCATGATTTCGCAGCCGCGAGAGTTCTGGCTTCGGTGGCAGACCGTGAAGTACACGGTCTTCCCGTCCGCAGCCCACTTGGGCGCGGTCCCGCGCCCCTCGGTATTGGCCAGCAAGCGAACATTGCTGCCGTCCGGGTTCATCAGGAAAATCTGATAGCCGGCATTGTTGCGATTGCCCGCAAAAGCGATCGTCTCGCCGTCCGGCGACCAAGCCGGCCAACCCTCGAAAGTCCATTGATTGGTGATGTTTCTCGGGGCGGTTCCGTCGGCGTTGGCGACAAAGATCTCCGAATTCATGTCGCCGATGATCTTGCGGAAGGCGATCGTCCGGCCGTCGGGCGACATCACTGGGAAGGTATTCACGCCGCCGCTGATCAGCGTCCTGACCCGCTTGGTCGCCAGGTCGATCGCGTAGATCTGCGATTCATTCTTCTCGGGCGGCCGCAGGTCATCGTCGGTGCAATAGAGGATCGTCCGCCCATCGGGAGTGAAGGACGGGTGGATCACGCTCTGGGTTGCCGGCGTGACCGGTTCGGCATCACTGCCGTCCGGATTGACCAAATAAACGATTTTCTTGCCGTCCTTGATCAGGACGAACGCAATCTTGCGACCGTCCGGCGACCAAACCGGGTCCTCATGATCGGCATCGTCGTGCGTGATCTGGGCTTCCGAGCTGCCGTCGAGATTGATCGTGAACAATTGCTCGCGCCCGCCGATGATCTTGATCAGCACCGCGCGCTTGCCGCCGGGAGCCGGCACGAGATCGAGGTTGAAGCTGGCGGTCAGCTGCTCGGCGCGGGCGATCGCAATCTCCTGGGCGGACGCGCAGGTGCGATCAGGAGCGCTGCTGCGGCGAGGGCCCAGTAACGGTGCATCGATCACTCTCCAGCTTGTCGCGATTTCGGGAGATGCGACCGAAGTGGAATTTGGCCCGCGCTCAATCCTTTTGTGGCGAAGTGGCGAGCAGTCAGCCGGGGCGGGTGAGATTGGCGGCAAAGGCGCGGCCGACGGGCAGCTCGCCGCCGCCGGCGAGCCGGATCATCCGTTCGCCGTCGCTGGTGCGGCGGTCGATCCGCGTGCGATTGACCAGAAACCGGCGGTGGATGCGGATGAAGCCGTGCGCGCCGAGGGCCTGCTCGGCCTAGCGCATGGTCATTCGCCGCATCATCGTGCGCCCGGCGATGTGCAGCTCGACATAATTGTCGGCGGCACTGACCCAGTCGATCGACTGCGCCATCGCCGACAGGCTGTCTTCTCCGGCCGCGGCCTGATCCGCGGCAAGCCCGGCGCGCGACCACAGGATCAACAGCACGCAGGCGCCGGCCGCGGGCAAGCGGCGCAGCAGTGACAACGCCAACGTGGCCATCTGGCCGCCGGACAGCGCGTCGATCTCAAACTCGATGGCGAGCGAGGCGGTGGCGGTGGCGACCAGCGCGATTGCCAGCCGCAGCGGCAGCCGGGTCGTTCGCCGGCCGGCGACGGTCTTCGACCATTCGAACAGGGCCAGCCACGGCAGCACGGCGGCCGCCGACCACAGCAAGCTGCCCGGCCAATTGTCGACCCCGCTGCGCAGCGCCTCGTAGCCCGAACAATATGCCGCGCCGGCGACCCAGACGATAAGGATCGCGGCGATCAGCGCGGGCCCCCGCAAAGGCTCGCTGCGCAGCCGTTCGATCAGCGGATGAGAGGCCACGCGTGCCATCGGCGAAGGACTAAGCCGCCGCGCTCCGCCGCACAATTGCTCTTGACGCGCCTCTCCCTCCAGCGACACTCAGGGCCATGCCGATCGACCCGACGCTGCCCTATGACGACAGCAATATCTTCGCCCGGATCCTGCGCGGCGAGCTGCCGTGCACCAAGGTCTATGAGGACCAGCACGCGCTCGCGTTCCACGACATCAACCCGCTGGCGCCGGTCCATATCCTGGTGATCCCCAAGGGCGCCTACGTGTCGTGGGACGATTTTTCGGAACGCGCGTCGGACGCCGAGATCGCCGGCTTTGTGCGTGCCGTCGGGTGGGTCGCGCGTGACTCTGAAATGGTCGTGCAGGGCTATCGGTTGCTGTCGAACGTCGGCAAGCGCTCGGGGCAGGAAGTGCCGCACCTCCACGTCCACATCTTCGGCGGTCAACCGCTCGGTCCGATGCTCGCTCGCTAGCTGGCTGCGGCGCTCACGGCAGTGGGGGATTGCCCTCTCCGTCTGAGGCGCTAGGCTCCGCCAAAATCATCACGGCTCAAGGGGACTTTGACTATGGCGACCGCCGCACCGAAGAGGAGCTTTTGGGCCAGGATCGGTCTGCGCAAGAGCGTCGCCCAGATCCAGGAAGAGACCCGGACCAGCGAGCTCAAGCGCAGCCTTGGTCCTTGGAACCTGGTCTTCCTCGGCATCGGTTGCATCATCGGCGCCGGCATCTTCGTGCGCACCGGCAACGCCGCCGCGCTCCACGCCGGACCGGCGGTCCTGATTTCCTACGCCATCGCCGGAATCATCTGCGCCTTCGCCGGCCTGTGCTACGCCGAGCTCGCCTCGACCCTGCCGGTCTCGGGCTCGGCCTACACCTACAGCTACGCCACCATCGGTGAGTTCGCCGCGTGGGTGATGGGCGCTCTGCTGCTGCTCGAATATGGGCTTGCGGCGTCGGTCGTCGCGGTCGGCTGGTCGGGCTATGTGGTCAGCCTGCTTGGCGATTTCGGGGTCCTGATCCCGTCCCAGTTTACCGGCCCGATGGGCCATCATTTGCAGAAAGACGGCGTCGACGTGCTCGTTAACGGCGCGCCGGTGGTTTACCTGTTCAACCTGCCCGCCTTCCTGGTCTGCTCGGCGCTTGCCATCCTGCTCGTCGTCGGCGTGTCGGAATCGGCCAAGTTCAACAATGCGATCGTTGCCATCAAGGTCACCGTGCTGGTCGCCTTCATCCTCGTCGGCGGCTTCATCCTGTTGAAGAATTTGCCCGCCTACACCCACAATTGGCAGCCGTTCATCCCGCCGCCAACCGGCGTCAAGGGCGAGTTCGGGTGGAGCGGAATCCTGCGCGCCGCGTCGATCGTGTTCTTCGCCTACATCGGCTTCGAAGCGGTCTCGACCGCCGGCCAGGAAGCCAAGAACCCGGCCAAGGATATGCCATTCGGGATCATCGGCAGCCTCGTCGCCTGCACCATCATCTACATCCTGGTGTCGATCGTGATGACCCTAATCGTCCCCTACACTTCGTTGAACGTGCCTGATCCGGTCGCGGTCGCGGTCGATGCTTTCGGTCCGCAATGGGCGTGGTTCGCAAAGACCATCAAGGCCGGTGCAATCATCGGCCTGACCTCGGTCATCCTGGTGCTGATGTATGGCCAGACGCGCATTTTCTACACCATGGCGCGCGACGGCCTGCTGCCCAAGTTCTTCGCCCGCGTTCACCCCAGGTTCCGGACGCCGTGGATTAATACCTTGGTTGTCGGTCTGGCGGTCGCCTCGGCCGCCGGCTTCTTCGACATCAACTTCCTCGGCGATGCGACTTCGGTCGGCACGCTCGCCGCGTTCGGCATCGTGTGCTTCACGGTGATCTGGCTGCGCCGCACGCACCCGGATATTCCGCGCGGCTACAAAGTGCCGTTCTATCCGGTCGTTCCGGCGCTCGGCATTGTCAGCTGCTTTGCCCTGATCTTCACGGTCGAAAACAAGGTGCTGATCTTCTTCGCATGGTACGTCCTGGCCGCAATCGTCCTCTACTTCGTCTACGGCATGCATAATTCGGAGCTGGCCAAGGGGCATGACATCGCGTCGGACGGCGAGCCGCCGTTGTTCCCGGAAGACGCAGCAGCCGGCGCTGACGGAAAGCCGATCGTCCGCCCGTAGCCACCGCATTGGTCAAGAAACGGGGCGGTCCGGCAACGGGCCGCCCTTTTTCTATGCCAGCAGTTCGCAGGCCAGGGCCTTGAGGTCCGCTTCGGGCCGCGCGCCATAATGCTGAATGACCTCGGCGGCGGCAATCGCGCCGAGCTTGAGCGACCGCTCCAGCCCCAGCCCGCGCGCTTCGCCGGCAAGGAAACCGGCGGCGAACAGGTCGCCCGCGCCTGTGGTGTCGACCAACCGCTCGATCGGCTCGGCGGCGACTTCGGCGATTGCGCCGCCGCTCGCGGCCAGCGCGCCCTGCTCGCCGCGGGTGACGACCAGGGTCGCGACCTTGGGCGCGACCGCGCTCACCGCCGCGGCGAGGTCGACCGCTCCGGCAAGCTGGAGGATCTCAGCCTCGTTGGCGAACAGGATGTCGATCCGCCCCTGGTCGAGCAGCTGCGCCAGGTCGCCGCGGTGGCGGTCGACGACGAAGCTGTCGGACAGAGTGAAGGCGACCTTGGTGCCGGCCGCGCGGGCAGCGTCCATCGCCGCCAGCATCGCCGCCCGCGCCGCGTCGGGATCCCACAGATAGCCTTCGAGGTAGAGCGTCCGCGCCGCCGCGATCCGCGCCGGGTCGACCGCCCGCGTCTCGAGCATCTGGGCCGCGCCGAGAAAGGTGTTCATGGTCCGCTGGGCGTCGGGCGTGACCAGGATCAGGCAGCGCGCGGTGGCCCCGACGTCGGTCCGCGGCGGCGTATCGAATGCCACTCCGAGGCTGCGAATGTCGTGCGTGAAAATCTGCCCGAGCTGGTCGTCCGCGATCTGGCCGATGAAGCCCGCGCCGAGCCCCAGCGCGGCGAGCCCCGCGACAGTGTTGGCGGCCGATCCGCCGCTCAACTCGCGCGCCGGGCCCATCGCCTGATAGAGCCGCGTCGCCTCGGCCTGGTCGATCAGCCGCATCGAGCCTTTGGGCACGCCCTGGGCCGACACGAAGTCGTCGCTGGCGTCGGCGATGACGTCGACGATGGCATTGCCGATGGCGAGCACGTCGAGGCGAGATGAGGACATCTGGACTTCCGGTTGTTGCGGGAAAGGGCGCCGCCTAGCCGGGGCGGCTGCCCGCGGCAAGCTTGCCTCCGGCGGCATCGGCCGTCATCATCGGGCGATGCGCTTCAATCTCTCCTTCGTCGCATTGTCGCTCGGCGCGCTGTTCACGGCGAGCTGCGCGACCACGCCCGCGCCTGCCCCGCCGACGCCGCAAGCGGTGGTGATCGTGCCGCCCGCGCCGGCCGTCCGGGGCGAACTGATCGGGCTGACCGCCGGCGAACTCGTCCAGCGGCTCGGCACGCCCGCGCTGCAGGTTCGCGAAGGGCAGGGGCTCAAGCTCCAGTTCCGCGGGTCGAACTGCATTCTCGACGCCTATCTCTACACTCCGCCGAGCGGGCAGGGCGTCGAGCGAGTAGCCCATGTCGATGCTCGGCTCCGGTCGGGCGCCGACACCGATCAGAGGGGCTGTGTCGCCGCGCTCGAGGGCGCCTGAGCAAGCTCGTCGAGCGCCCATTGGGCAGCCTCGGCTACCGCCGGATCGTCGTCGCCGAGGTGCCGCCGGACTGTGTCAGCGAGGCCGGCATCGGCGCTGTTGCCGGCCGCGATCAGGCAGTTGCGGACCATCCGGTTGCGGCCGATGCGCTTGATCGGCGAGCCGGCGAACATCTCGCGGAAGGCCGCTTCGTCGAGGTCGAGCAGGTCGGCCAGCCGCGGCGCTGCAAGCTCGGCCCGCGGCAGGAACGCGCGGTTGGCCGCCGCCGCTTCGGCGAAACGGTTCCACGGGCACACCGCCAGACAATCGTCACAGCCATAGATGCGATTGCCGATTGCCCGGCGGAACTGGTGCGGGATCGGCCCTTCATGCTCGATCGTCAGATAGGAGATGCAGCGCCGCGCATCGATCCGGCGGGCGCCGTCAAATGCTTCGGTCGGGCAGGCGTCGAGGCAGCGCGTGCAGCTCCCGCAGTGGTCTGACGCGGGCGCGTCGGGCTCAAGCTCGAGGCTGGTCAAGATGATGCCGAGGAACAACCAGCTGCCATGGGTCCGGCTGACGAGGTTGGTGTGCTTGCCCGGCCAGCCGATGCCGGCCGCGGCGCTGAGCGGTTTCTCCATCACCGGCGCGGTGTCGACGAACACTTTGAGTTCGGACGGCGCCTGGCTGACGATGAACCGCGCCAGCGCCTTGAGGCTGCGCTTGACCGTCTTGTGATAGTCGCCGCCCTGGGCATAGACCGAAATCCGCCCAAGGCTCGGCTCAGCCGCCAGCGCCAGCGGGTCGGTTGCCGGGGCGTAGCTCATGCCGAGCGCGATCGCCGAACGCGCATCGGGCCACAAGGCGAGCGGCGAAACGCGCTGGTCGGCGCGCTCCTCCATCCAGCCCATGGTGCCGTGGTGGCCCGCCGCCAGCCATTGCCTGAGATCGGGCCCGGCGGCGGGCGTCGCGTCGGCACGCGTGAAGCCGCACGTCGCGAAGCCGATCCGCTTGGCTTCGGCACGTATTGCTTCCTTCACGCTTTGGCTTCTATCCACGGCAGCCGATTAGACCCTTGCCCGACGTTTCTGTAGGAATTTCAGTGCTTCGACAGGCATCGCACGTGACGACCCCAGGAAATGCCGTCGAGGCCGTGGGCCTGGTCAAGGATTTCGGCGACAAGCGCGCGGTCGACGGCATCAGCCTGGCCGTCCCATCGGGGTCGATTTACGGCATGCTCGGCCCCAACGGCGCCGGCAAGACCACCACCCTGCGCTTGCTGCTCGGGATTATCGACCCGTCGTCGGGCAGCCGCGTGCTGCTCGGCCACGATCGCCCGATCGATGCCGCCCGCCAGGTCGGCTATCTGCCCGAGGAGCGTGGGCTCTACCCGGCAATGACCGCGCGCGACGCGATCGCCTTCATGGGGGCGTTGCGCGGCCTGCCGCTGCGCGAAGGGCGCCGCCGCGCCGATGATTTGCTCAACGGCCACGGGTTGGGCGATTGCGCGCGCAAGCCGATCCGGACCCTGTCCAAGGGCATGGCGCAAACCGTGCAATTGCTCGGCACAATCGTCCACCGGCCGCGCCTGCTGGTGCTCGACGAACCGTTTTCGGGGCTCGACGCGATCAACCAGGCCAAGCTCGAGGAATTGATCCGGGCGCAGGCGCGCGACGGCGTGACGATCATTTTCTCGACCCACGTCATCGCCCACGCCGAGCGATTGTGCGAGCGGGTCGCGATCATCGTCGGCGGCCGGCTGGCGTTCGAAGGCGGGGTCGATGAAGCGCGTGACCGGCTGCGACCGATCGTCCGGCTGCGGACCCGGTCGGATGACGGGCCGTGGCAGGACGCGATTCCGGCGACCGCGCGCAAGGTCGGCAACGAATGGCTATTCGAACTGCCGCCGGGCGGACCCGAACCGCTCCTAAAGGCACTGATCGACGGCGGCGCCGGGATTGAGACCCTGGCGATCGAACGGCCCGGCCTGCACGATGCGTTCGTGGCGATTGCGGGCGATGCGGCGGCAGCGGCGATGGACGGACCGGGCGAGGCTGCGCAATGAACCTCATCCGCTCCGCCTTCGTCATCGCCCGCCGCGACTTTACAGCGACCGTGTTATCGCGCGCATTCCTGTTTTTCCTGCTCGGCCCGCTGTTCCCGGTGCTGATGGCGGCGATCTTCGGCAGCATCGGCGGCACCGCGCTCAGCCAGGCCGAGAAGCCGGTGGTCGCGGTGGTCTTCAGCAATACCGAATTCCAGGCGCTGGCGGCGGCCCGGGATCGGCTCGACACCGCGCTCGACATGCCGCCGATCGTCCAGCTGCGCCATGTCCCGCCCGAACCCGACGGCACCGCCCAGCGGGCACGGCTGCTGGCTTCGAAATCACCCCCGGTGATCGCCGTGCTTGACGGCGGGCTCGCCCAGCCGCGCCTGTCGGGCGGCGTCAATGCCGACGGCACGACCGTGCGCCAACTGCGCTATCTGATCAACGACGCGCGTCGCGACGGCGTCGCCGTGAGCGGTGACGGACAGCAAGTACGGCTGGTCAAGACCGCGGATTCGTCGGGTTCGCTGGCCCCGGCGCGGGCGCTGACCGCACGCGCCGGCCAGACCGTTTTGTTCCTCCTGACGATCCTGCTGTCGGGCATGTTGCTGTCCCAACTGATCGACGAGAAAGCCAATAAGATTATCGAAATCCTGGCGGCGGCGGTTCCGATCGACGCGATCTTCCTCGGCAAGCTGTTCGCGATGCTGGCGATGTCGTTGCTCGGCATTGCGGTGTGGACCGCGGCCGGCGCGACTGCGATCGCCATGTTCACCGGGCAAAGCCTGGCGGCGCTGCCGCCTCCGGCCGTTGGATGGCCGCTGTTCTTGGCGCTGGCGGTGATCTATTTCATGATGAGCTATCTGCTGCTCGGTTCGGTCTTCCTCGGCATCGGCGGCCAGGCCTCGACTGCGCGCGAGGTCCAGACGCTGTCGATGCCGGTGACGATGGCGCAAGTGGTGGTGTTCGCAGTGGCCGCCACCGCGGTCGGCGATTCGGACAATCCGCGCGCGCTCGCCGCTGCGATTTTTCCACTGTCGTCGCCGTTCGTGATGATCGCACGCGCCGCCGAGCAGCCACAGATCTGGCCGCACTTGGTGGCGATCGCGTGGCAGGCGCTGTGGGTCGCCGTCATCCTCCGCCTCGCCTCGCAGATGTTCCGCAGCAGCGTCTTGAAATCGGGTCCGGCGCGTAAGTTCTGGCGCCGCGCGAAAGCCTAGCTCAGCGCTTCGCGCGCCATCTCCTCAAGCTTGACCATCAACGCCCGGTGCGGGAACGGACCATGGCTGATCCGGGCCACGCCCGCGCTGGCCCAGACTGCCTTGTCGGGCGCTCCGGGGAAGGCGATGACATTGAGCGGCAGCGGGACTTCGCGGACGATCCGTTCGATCTGGCGCGGGTCGGCCAGCCGCGGCACGAAGAAACCGCTGGCACCGGCGTCGGCGAACGCCTTGCCGCGCTCGATCGCCTGGTCGACCAGTGCATTGTCGAAAGTCTGGGTCTTCAAATAGAGGTCGGTGCGGGCGTTGATGAAGAACTGGTCGCCGACCGCGAGGCGGATCGCTTCGATTCGTTTGGCCTGTTCCTTGAGCGGGTGGAGGCCTTCGCCGCCGATCACCTGGTCCTCGAAGTTGCAGCCAACCGCGCCGGTCGCGGCGAGGCGCGCGACATAGACCCCGGCGGCGACCGGATCGACCGAGTAAGCGCTTTCGAAATCGACCGTCAGCGGCACTTCGACGGCGCCGGCGATGCGCTCGGCATTGGCCAGTGCAAAGGCGATTGGGACTTGCTCGCCGTCGGGCCAGCCGTTGGCGTCGGCGACCGGGTGACTGCCGGTGGCGAGCGCGCTGGCGCCGGCACGGATCACCGCCTGGGCGCTGGCGACATCCCAGATGTTGTACAGCACGACCGGATTGCCGGGGACGTGGAGCGCGGCAAAGGTTGCGAACTTGCTAGGCATGGCAATGGTCTCCTGCGGCGGTGCCGACCGGTATAACAGCAGGCCCGCGATTGCCACTGTCGGTGGCGCCGCATAGGCTCAGCCAATGCTCCAATTACTTGCCGCGCTCGCCGCGATCGCTCCCGCCGCCGATCTCACTGCACCACTGCCGCCGACGATCCCGTGGCATGGCGCCAGCGAGCGGCTGGTGGCACCGCCGAACGACCCGTGGATCACCCCGGCCGAAGCGGGCAATTTCGACGTCACCCCGTCCTACGCGCAAACCCGCACCTACCTCGAGCGGCTGGTCGCCGCCTCGCCCTTGCTGTCGATCGAGGTGTTCGGCCACACACCCCAGGGGCGCGAACTCTATGCGGTGCGCGCCGCCAAACCGGGCCGCTCGCCCAAGCCGGTGCTGCTCGCCCAGGGTGGAATCCACGCCGGCGAGATCGACGGCAAGGACGCCGGGCTGATGCTGCTGCGCGACATCGCACTGCGCGGCAAGGACCATTTGCTCGACCGTGCCGACTTTCTGTTCGTGCCGATCTTCAACGTCGATGGGCATGAGCGGACGTCGCCGTTCAACCGCCCCAACCAGCGCGGGCCGAATTCGCAGGGCTGGCGCACCACCGCCCAGAACCTCAACCTCAACCGCGATTATCTGAAAGCCGACACGCCCGAGATGAAGGCGATGATCGGCCTGTTGCGCAAATATCGCCCGGCGCTGTACCTCGACCTCCACGTCACCGACGGGCTCGATTACCAGTATGACATCACCTTCATGTTCAACGGCTGGGACGGGCGCTACGCCCACTCGCCCGCCATTGGCCGCTGGCTCGACACCCGCTACCGCCCGGCGGTGATCGCCGCGCTGGCCCGCGCCGGGCACATTCCGGGCGCTTACGTCGATGCGCTCGACGGCCGCCATCCCGACCGCGCAATCAAGCTCGTCGCCGACCAGCCGCGTTACTCGACCGGCTATGCCGACCTCGCGCGGATCCCCGCCGTGCTGGTCGAAAATCACAGCCTCAAGCCGTACCGCCAGCGCGTGCTTGGGACCTATGTGCTGATCGAGGAATCGCTTCGGCTGGTCGGCGCCGAGGGGGCCGAACTCGAGTCCGCGATCGCCGCCGACCTGGCCAGCCGTCCGCCGACCGAAGTGATCACTTGGAAGGCCGCCGCCAAACCGCTCTACGTCATGCCCGACTTCAAGGGCATCGCCCACGTGGCGTTCAAATCGCCGGCGTCGGGCGTCGACGAGGTCCGCTGGCTCGGCCGCCCGGTCACCCAGCGCATGCCGGTGCTCGGCGAAGTGCCCGACCGGGTCGTCGCCTTGCCCGCCGCGTGGTGGGTCCCGGCGACCAAGCCGGACGTGATCGCGCTCCTTAAGCTGCACGGCATCGCGTATGAAACGCTGACCGCGCCGCGCACGCTGACGCTCGACATGGCGCGCCTCACCAAGCCCAAAATGCTGGCCGCAGACGAGGGCCATATCCCGCTCGATCCGGGCGGCCTG
>JBDSGH010000172.1:0-9444 GCA_039919095.1 Sphingomicrobium sp.
TCATCGGCAAGATCGCTCCGGGGGTCGGCATCTCGACTCGCGGCGTCGCCCAGCAGCTCGGCGTCAGCCAGATGCCGGTGCGCGACGCGCTCGGCCGGCTGGCGGCCGAAGGCGCGGTCGAAATCCGCTCCAAGCGCAAGATCGTCGTGCCCAACATGACCCGCGCCCGGCTGCAGGAAATCATGCGCTGCCGGTTGCTGCTCGAGCCCGAGGCGGCGGTCGACGCGCTCACCTACATCGATGCCGCGCGGTTGCGCGCAATCCGCGCCGCCGACGCCGCGACCGACGAGGCGCTGCGCGACGGCGACGTCCACGCGTACATGGAGTCCAATTTCCGCTTCCACTCGCTAATCTATCGCGCAAGCAAGATGGAAACCCTGAACCGAATGATCGAAATGCTGTGGATGCAGTTCGGTCCCTTCATGCGGGTGGTCTACGGGCGCTTCGGCACGGCCAATCTGGTCGACCAGCATCTCGCCGCGAGCGACGCCATCGCCGACGGCGACGCCGAGCGGCTGCGGGCGGCGATCGCCGGCGACATCCGCGACGGCATGAACCTGCTAAGCGGGGCCGAGCTCGGCTTCGCCGACATCGCGGACGAGTAGCCGCGGCCGCCATCTTGCGAACGCCATCGCCATCTGCGATCACAGATGTATCGCTGCGAACACCCGCCTGAAGGAGCAATCGATGGACGTCCCTGCTCTTGGAACGAACCGCGCGCACCTCGACGCTTATTGGATGCCGTTCACCGCCAACCGGCAGTTCAAGCAGGCGCCGCGCCTGCTGGCGGAGGCAAAGGGCATGTATTACACCAGTGAGGACGGCCGCCAGGTGCTCGACGGCACGTCCGGGCTGTGGTGCGTCAACGCCGGCCATGGCCATCCCGAGATCGCCGACGCGGTCGCCGAGCAGCTGCGCACGCTCGATTACGCCCCGTCGTTCCAGATGGGTCATCCGATCGCCTTCAAATTCGCCGAGCGGCTGAGTGCCATCGCGCCGGCCGGGCTCGACCGCATCTTCTTCACCGGCTCGGGGTCGGAATCGGTCGACACCGCGCTTAAGATCGCCCTCGCCTACCAGCGCGCCATCGGCCAGGGCACGCGCACCCGGCTGATCGGCCGCGAGCGGGGCTACCACGGCGTCGGCTTCGGCGGCATCTCGGTCGGCGGACTGGTCAACAACCGGCGCACGTTCGGCTGCCTGCTGCCCGGCGTCGACCATCTGCGCCACACCCACGGCCTCGCCCGCAACGCTTTTTCGCGCGGCCAGCCCGAGCATGGCGCCGAACTCGCCGACGATCTCGAGCGGCTGGTGCAGCTGCACGGCGCCGATACCATCGCCGCGGTGATCGTCGAGCCGGTTGCCGGTTCGACCGGCGTGCTGCCGCCGCCGGTCGGCTATCTCAAACGGCTGCGCGAGATCGCCACCCGTCACGGCATCCTGCTCATCTTCGACGAAGTGATCACCGGCTTCGGCCGGCTCGGAACGCCGTTCGCGGCCGATTATTTCGGGGTAATTCCCGACCTCATGACGACCGCCAAGGGCCTGACCAACGGCGCGCTGCCGATGGGCGCGGTGTTTGCCAGCCGCGCGGTCCACGACAGCTTGATGACCGGGCCGGAGCCGGCGATCGAGCTGTTCCACGGCTACACTTACTCGGGCCATCCGGCGGCCTGCGCCGCGGGCCTCGCGGCGCTCGACATCTACCAGCGCGACGGCTTGTTGACCCGCGCCAGCACGATCGAAACGGCGTGGGCCGACGCCATCTTCGGGCTGCGCGATTCGCCTCATGTGATCGACATCAGGACCATCGGGCTGATCGGCGGGATCGAGCTAGCGTCACGCGACGGCGCGCCCGGCGCCCGTGGCTATGACATATTCACGCGCTGCTTCGAGCGCGGCCTGCTGATCCGCGTCACCGGTGACATCATCGCTTTGTCGCCGCCGCTGATCATCTCCCCCGACGAGGTCGCGAGCATCGTCGATACCCTCGCCGGGGTGCTTCGGACGGTCGACTGATTTGATGCTGGGCGGCGGCTCTGCTAGCCGCGCCGACCATGGTCCCTCGCTACTCCCGCCCCGCCATGACCGCTATCTGGTCAGCCGAAAACCGCTACCGGATCTGGTTTGCGATCGAAGTCTTCGCGGCCGAAGCGATGGGCCGCAGCGGCGCCATCCCGGCCGACGACGCCGCCAAGATCCGCGCCGCCTATGACGCCGACGTGCTGGGCGAGATCGACATTGCGGCGATCGACGCGATCGAGGCGGTGACCAAGCACGACGTCATCGCCTTCCTCACCTGGGCCGGGAGCAAGATGGGCCCGGAGGCGCGCTGGCTCCACCAGGGAATGACCAGCTCAGACGTGCTCGACACCGCGCTGGCGGTGCAATTGAAACAATCCGCCGACCTCCTCATCGCCGACCTCGACGAGTTGCTTACCGTGCTCAAGCGCCGGGCTCTGGAGCATAAGAACACACCGACGGTCGGCCGCAGCCACGGCATCCACGCCGAACCGACCAGCTTCGGGCTCAAGCTCGCCTTTGCCTACGCCGAGTTCGACCGCTGTCGCGCCCGCCTGGTCGCCGCGCGCGCCGACATTGCGACCTGCGCCATATCCGGCGCGGTTGGCACCTTCGCCAACGTCGCGCCCGAGATCGAGGCCCATGTCGCGGCCGAGCTCGGCTTGACGCCCGAGCCGATCTCGACCCAGATCATTCCGCGTGACCGGCACGCGATGTTCTTCGCCACGCTGGGCGTGATCGCCTCATCGATCGAGCGGCTGGCGACCGAAATTCGCCACCTGCAGCGGACCGAAGTGCTCGAGGTCGAGGAATATTTCTCGCCCGGCCAGAAGGGCAGCTCAGCCATGCCGCACAAGCGCAACCCAGTGTTGAGCGAGAACCTCACCGGCCTTGCCCGCGTCGTGCGCAGCGCGGTTACCCCGGCGCTCGAGAATGTCGCTTTGTGGCACGAGCGCGATATCTCCCATTCGTCGGTCGAGCGCTTCATCGGGCCCGATGCGACCATCACGCTCGATTTCGCGCTGGCCCGGCTGACCGGCCTCATCGACAAATTGCTGGTCTACCCCGATCGGATGCGCCGCAACCTCGATCGCATGGGCGGGCTGGTCCACTCGCAGCGCGTGCTGCTCGGGCTGACCCAGGCCGGGCTCAGCCGCGAGGATTCCTATGCCTTGGTCCAGCGCAGCGCGATGCAGGTGTGGCAGTCCGACGGGCAATTGTCGCTGCTCGACCTGCTCAAGGCCGATCCGGCGGTGACTGAACGCATCGCCCCGGCGGAACTCGAAAAGCTGTTCGACCTCGATCACCATTTGCGCAGCGTCGACATCATTTTCGACCGCGTTTTCGGGCTAACCCCCTAGATTTCTGCCTTGCATGGCCCGATCCTGCGCTATGGTGGTTGAGGGGATTGATGATGCCATCACAGGATATGGACGCCGTAGATCAAGCGCCCGCGCCGGTCGCAGCGGGCCTTGGCGCGGCCGACGCGCTGCAGATTCAGCCGTCCGGATTCCTGATCGTCATGTCGCTCGACTGGCTCATCCTCCGGGCGTCCGAGAACGTCGACGATTTCCTCGGCGAATCGCATGTCACCCTGATCGAAGAGCCGCTTAGCCGGTTCGTGCAGGCGCAGGCGCTGCACGACCTGCGCAATCATTTTTCGCGGCTCAGCGGCTCGACCGGCGTTGCCCGGGCCTATCGCATCCGCCTGACCGATGACCGCCCTCGCTTCGACATCGCCTTCCAGGTCAGCGATGGCCGCGTGCTGCTCGAGGCGGCGCCAAGCCCTGATCACGGGCTCGGCGAGGCGATCGGTTCGGTCGGCGGCCTGATCGGCGGGCTCGCCGACCACAGCGGCGCGCAGCTGCTCGATGGCGCCGCGCGGCGGGTGCGGGCGCTGACCGGGTGCGACCGCTGCCTGATCCGCGTCGGCGATGGCGCCGGCCAGCGCAGCGCCGAGAGCAAGCGCGAAAGCGCTTCGGCGGCGGCAAGCGAAGTCCACGACCTGCCGCCGATCGTCGCCAACACCGCCGCCAGGCCGGTGCCGATCTTTCCGCGCCGGCCCAACGATCGTTCGGTCGCCTCAGCGCTGCTGCGCTCGCCGCCGGCCGATACGCTGCAACTCCTCGCCGAGCGCGGCGTCGGTTCGGTGATCAGCGTGCCACTGTCCGCTCGGGGCCAGCCGGTGGGCCTGATCCAGTGCGAAAACCGGGCGCCGCGCGAACCCAGTTTCGAGCGCCACGCCGCGGCCGAACTTTTCGCCCAGATGCTCGCCCTGCGGCTCGAGGTCGATCGGCTTCAGGGCGCCTGAAGCCGGCGCGCCGTCAGCCCAGCAGCGGCCGCGGAAGCTGCTTTGGGACCCCGGCAAAGTCGCCGACGCTCTCGGCCCATTGCGTGACCAGTTCGATTTCCTCGGCCAGCAGATCGCCGATTGCGGCATTCTCTTCTTGCCGCTGCGAGGCGTCGAACGCTTGGTCGTGACGCTTGGCGTTGCTAGTGAACACCGGGCCGCCGGCGATCGCCGTGATTGCGTCGGGCGTCAGGCCAAGCCCGAAAAACTCGCTGGTTGCGGTCAGCGCTCGCGCCGGGTCGGCGAGCAAGTCGGCGCTGTCCATCGACGCCACCCGTCCGGCCGGCAGCCGCGCCAGCAGCCGTGCGAACTGGGCACGGTGATCGAGCCACACCAAGGCCGCCACCTGGAGGTCGCTTTGCTCCCACCGGTCGACCTCGCTGAAGCCCGATTGAAGCTGCGGCAGCCGGCTCAGGGTCGACATCGTCTTGCGCGCCCAGATCCGTCCCCACAGCCCCTTTTTGGCGACCGAGCGGAGGAAATCGGGAAGCTCGCTCGACAGCAGCAGCGCCTTGCTCGCCGGGCGCAGGTCGAGGATTTGCTCGATCAGCGGATTGACCACGTTGCTCGGCTTGATCACCACCGTCTCGCCCGGCCCGAACGGCCGCGCCAGCAGGCTCAGGATCGGCTCGAGCTGGGCGCGCACGGCGCCCGCCGCGCCCGCGGCCAGCGCCGCCTGGGCAAGATCGTTGAGCACCAGCGGCTCTTTCAAACCCATTGCCCGGCCCGGCACGTCGAGCGCCCGAGCGAGCAAGGTCGAGCAGCAGAACGCCGAGTGGAAGATGAAATGGCACGGGTTGGGCGCAAGCTGCGCCAGTGCCGGCCCAAGTGCCTGTAGCGTTACGTCTTGGCGCTCCGGCGAGGCTTTGAGCAATTGGTCGTCGAGGAAGGTCGCCGCGCGATGGGCGTCGCGGTCCGTGCGGACTAGGCTCAGGCGACCGCTGGCGACGTCGAAACGGAACGGCAACCAACGGTAGTCGCCCACGATCGCGCTGAGTGCATCCATCAATCAACACGCTTTCGAACTGTGGAACGGCGCGGCTCGCCATGCCATAGGCACGCAAGCATGCCGGCACCAGTTATTCGCAACGGCGTTTGGGGACAATGAGCGAACCCATGATCCGCCTCAATCCGGCGCTCGACGAAGCCGCGCTGGGCCGCACGCTGGTCGATCATCGCCGCCTCCAGGTGCGCGATTTCCTGGTCGGCGAGGACGCCGAGCGGATCCATGGCCTGCTCGCCCGCGAGACGCCGTGGTGGACCGCATTCAACGACGGCGAGCGGGTGGCGCAAATGTCGCCCGACTTCGCCGCCCGGGTCACGCCACAGCAAGTCGCCGAAATTCGCGCCGGCATTCACCAGCGGGCGCAACGCCAGTACCAATTCTTCTACGATTATTACCCGTTGTTCGCGCATTACTTCATGCCCGAAATCCCGTGGATGCCGCTGTTCGAAGTCTATGAATGGCTCAATTCCGAACGGACCCTGGGCTTCCTGCGGAGGTTGACCGGGCGCGACGATATCCGCTGGGCCGACGGCCAGGCGACGCTCTATCGCGCCGGTCACTTCCTCCAATGCCATACCGACGAGCAGAAAAACGAGCAGCGACTGGCCGCTTACGTGCTCAATCTGACCAAGGATTGGAGCAGCGACTGGGGCGGCTATCTGCAGTTCTTCGATGCGCAATCTGACGTCGATCACGGCTTCCGGCCGATCTTCAACGCGCTCAACATTTTCCTCATCCCGGCGGTTCATAACGTCGGCATGGTCGCGTCCTACGCACCGGGAATGCGCTACTCGATCACCGGCTGGTTGCGCGGCGACGATCCGCCCGGGGAGTTCAACCGCCCGCGCTAATCGCAGTGCGCGCTAACCGCCGAGCGTGTCGCGAATGCGCTGGAAAAAGCTCTTGGACGCCGGCGATTCGTCGCCGGTCTCGGTTTCGCGAAACTCCTCGAGCAGCTTCTTCTGCTTGACGCTCATCTTGCGCGGCGTTTCGACCAGCACCCGCGCGACTAAATCGCCGCGGCCGTGCTGGTTGAGCACGCTCATGCCCACGCCGCGCTGGCGCAATTGCTCGCCCGACTGGATTCCCGCGGGAATTTTGATGTCGATCTTGGCGCCGTCGACGCCGGGCAGGCTGATCGAGCCGCCGAGCGCAGCAGTGGTGAAGCTGATCGGGCATTCGGCGACCAGGGTTGTGCCGTCGCGCCCGTAGAACGAGTGCCGCTTCATGTGGACGAAGATGTAGAGGTCGCCATTGGCGGCGTTGCGAACGCCCGCCTCACCCTCGCCGGAGACACGGATGCGGGTGCCTTCGTCGACCCCAGCCGGGACTTTGACGGAAATGGTGCGTTGCTTGAGCGCGCGGCCTTCGCCGTCGCACGCGGGACACGGATCGGCGATCGTCTGGCCGCTGCCGCGACATGTCGGGCAACCCCGTTCGACCACGAAAAAGCCCTGCTGCGCGCGGACCTTGCCGGCGCCGTTGCAGGTCGCGCAAGTCTGCGCCCGGCTCTGCGCCGGGGCACCGCGGCCCTCGCAGGTGTCGCACTTGGCCAACGCCTCGATCGAAATCGGCGACTCGATCCCGGTGAACGCCTGTTCGAGGGTCAGCTCGAGATCGTAGCGTAGATCGGCCCCGCGGGCGGCGTTCTGGCGCTGCCCGCGCGGGTCCATGAACTCGCCGAAGATCGACGAGAAGATATCGGAAAATCCTTCGAACCCGCCGCCGCCGAACGGGTCGCCGCCGTTCTGGAAAGCCGCCTTGCCGAAACGGTCGTAGGCGGCCCGCTTCTGCGGGTCCTTGAGGCACTCATAGGCCTCGCTGATTTCCTTGAAGCGCGCTTCCTGGTCGGTGCAGCCGCCGTGCCGATCAGGGTGGCATTCCTTGGCCAGCCGGCGGTACGCGGCCTTGATCGCCGCGTCGTCCGCGCCGCGTGGCAAGCCCAGCAATTCGTAATAATCGGTACTGGTCACTGGTCGAAACGCCCCACACACCCGCTCGAACCGAACCGGCCGAAGCGCTGTCCCGGTCTTGCGATTAGCAATCGCAGGGACAGCCCTTCGACACGCTCAGGGCGAACGGCGACTGTCATCGCCGTTACGCTTTCGGTTCCTCATCGACTTCGGAGAATTCGGCGTCGACCACCTCGTCCTCATCGGCTGGCGGCGGCGTTTCAGCCTCGGCTCCGGGCGGAGTCTCGGCCTGGGCCTGCTGCTGCTCATACATCGCCTGGCCGAGCTTCATCGCGGCCTGGGTCAAAGCGTTGGTCTTGGTCGTCATCGCTTCGGGATCGCCGCTTTCAACCGCGGTCTTGGCTTCGGCGATCGCCGCCTCGATCTCGGCCTTCACTTCGGGCGTGACCTTGTCGCCATGCTCCTTCATCTGCCCTTCGGTCGAGTGAATCAGGCTTTCGGCCTGGTTCTTGGCCTCGGCCTCGGCGCGGCGCTTCTTGTCCTCGTCAGCGAACTGCTCGGCCTCCTTGACCATCTTGTCGATGTCTTCGTCCTTGAGGCCGCCCGAGGCCTGGATGCGGATCTGCTGCTCCTTGCCGGTACCCTTGTCCTTGGCCGAAACGTTGACGATGCCGTTGGCGTCGATGTCGAACGTGACCTCGATCTGCGGCACGCCGCGCGGCGCGGGCGGGATTCCCACCAGGTCGAACTGGCCGAGGATCTTGTTGTCCGCGGCCATTTCGCGTTCGCCCTGGAAAACCCGGATGGTGACCGCGCTCTGATTGTCGTCGGCGGTCGAGAACACCTGGCTCTTCTTGGTCGGGATGGTCGTGTTGCGGTCGATCATGCGGGTGAACACGCCGCCCAGTGTCTCGATCCCGAGGCTCAGCGGAGTGACGTCGAGCAGCAGCACGTCCTTGACGTCGCCCTGCAGCACGCCGGCCTGGATCGCCGCGCCCATTGCCACCACTTCATCGGGGTTGACGCCGGTGTGCGGCTCCTTGCCGAAGAACTCCTTCACCACTTCGCGCACGCGCGGCATGCGGGTCTGTCCGCCGACCAGCACGGCCTCGGCGATGTCCTTGGCGGTCAGCCCGGCGTCCTTGAGCGCCTTCTTGCACGGCTCGAGCGTGCGGTTGACGAGGTCGGCAACCAGTTTCTCGAGGTCGGCGCGAGTGATCGTCTCGACCAGATGCAAGGGGGTGGTCTGGCCACCTTCCATGCGCGCGGTGATGAACGGCTGGTTGATCTCGGTCGAGGCGGCTGACGACAGCTCGATCTTGGCCTTTTCGGCGGCTTCCTTGAGCCGCTGCAGGGCAAGCCGGTCGCCGCGCAGGTCGATCCCTTCCTTGGCTTTGAACTTGTCCGCCAGATACTCGACGATCCGCGAATCGAAGTCCTCACCGCCGAGGAAGGTGTCGCCGTTGGTGGACTTCACCTCGAAGACGCCCTCGCCGATTTCCAGGATCGAGACGTCGAAGGTGCCGCCGCCCAGGTCATAGACCGCGACCTTGCCGGCGTCGCTCTTCTCCAACCCGTAGGCCAGCGCCGCTGCCGTCGGCTCGTTGATGATCCGCAGTACCTCCAGGCCAGCGATCTTGCCCGCATCCTTGGTCGCCTGACGCTGGGCGTCGTTGAAGTAGGCCGGAACGGTGATGACGGCGTCGGTGACCTTGACGCCGAGGTAGGCCTCCGCGGTCTCCTTCATCCGGCCGAGAATGAAGGCGCTGATCTGGCTAGGGCTGTAAGTCTTGCCGCGCACCTCCACCCACGCATCGCCATTCGGGCCCGCCACGATCTTGAAGGGCGACATCGCCTTGTCTTTTTGAGTGATGGGGTCGTCGAAGCGGCGGCCGATCAACCGCTTGATGGCGTAGATAGTGTTCTCGGGGTTGGTGATGCTCTGGCGCTTCGCGGGCTGGCCAACCAGAATTTCGCCGGTGTCGGAGAAGGCGACATAGGACGGCGTGGTGCGACCGCCTTCGGCATTCTCGATGACCTTGGCCTTGCCGCCTTCCATCACCGCGACGCAGCTGTTGGTGGTGCCCAGATCGATACCGATGATTTTTGCCATGGTTGCAACTCTCCCAAAAAAAGTTCATTCAACATAATGC
>JBDSGH010000173.1:0-5895 GCA_039919095.1 Sphingomicrobium sp.
CCGAACCGCGCGCTGAGCGCGAACATTGCCGCGTAGAGCGCCAGCGTCACCGCGCAGGCGGCGACGATCGCCGGCCAGAACCCCCAGCCGGCCTTGATCAGCGCCGGAATGATCAGGAACAGGGGCAGCGAAGGCAGCACGAACCAGAAGGTACTGGTCGCCTGCTCGGCGATCCGCGCGGTGTCGCTGGTATCGCGCCACAGCCAAATGAGCGCGATCAGCGAGGTTAGCGGCAGCGAGGCGAGCAAGCCGCCCCACCCGGGACTGCGCCGCGCCACTTCGGAGATGATTGCGATGAGCAGGCCGGAGACCGCCGCCTTGACGAACAGATAGAGCATTTGCGGCCCTGTAAATCGGCGCCGGCGCGAAAAGAAGAGCCTCAAAAGAAAGGACCGCCTGCTGGTCGGCAGGCGGCCCAGTTATCGGACGTACATGTCCGACGGGAGGAAAGCGTGCCATCCGGCACACCGCCCTTCTAGCCCGCCTTGCTTAAACGCCGGGTTAATGAGCCGGACAATCTCCGATCCGGCGCGCCTGAATCACGTAATTAAATGGATATTTGTCCGAGATGCCCTGGGTCTCGATGCGCAGCGAGCGCGGGGTCAGCAGGGTCAGCTTGGTCCGGCCGAACCCGCCGCCGCTACAAGTATATTCGATCACGGTGGTCGACGGGGTGTTGCTGATCACCACCTGCTTGCAATTCTGGCCGCTATGCTCGAGCGCGGCGAGCGCGGCGGTGTCGGCCACGCATTTTTGAGCGGAGGTGTCAGGATTGGGAAATCCGCTGATCTCCCACAGGCCCGGGCTGGTTTCGGCCAGCGTCGCCGGGCGCGCGGCGGCGACGAGCAGAATCAATGCTGCTCCACCCAAACAGAATGCACCCACCGTGCGGACCTGCCCCATGGGTCTCGCTTTACCACGGAAAGTTAACAAATCGGAGTCTTTCGAGCGGTTTAGATGGTCTCGTCGGGCGCAATTGGAAATGACGTCGAGCAGAACTCGCAGTCGACCCGGATCAGCCCGTCGTCGCCGGCCATCGCCTGGCGTTCCTCGGCCGGGAAGCGGGCGATCACCGAACGGACATAGTCGGGGTTGCAGCGGCAGCCCCTGGTCAGCCGCAGCGGCTCGAGCGTGCGCACCTCGTCTTCCTCGTGAAACAGCCGCCAGGCGAGATCGTCGAGCGCCAGCGCGGGGTCGGTCAGCTCGGCCGGGCGAACCGACCCGGCGAGGGTCGCGACATGCGGCCAGTCGGGATGGTCGAGCCGGGTGTGGAGCCGGTCGCGGCCTTCCTCGCCCTCGGGCAAATGCTGGAACAGCAAGCCGCCCGCACTCCACCCGTCGGGGCGCTTCTCGGCTGCCAGGCGAACGATGCTCGGGATCTGCTCGGACTGGGTGAAATAGCTTTGCGCCGCCTCGGCCAGGCTGGTCCCCTCGAGCGGGACGATCCCCTGATAGCGTTCGTCGGTCGCCGGCTGGTCGAAGGTGATCGCCAGATAACCCTTGCCGAACAAGGCGAACAGCGACGGGTTGGGACCCATCTCGGCCAGCCGCTCCGTATCGTGGCGCACATAGCCGCGCACTTCGCCCCCGAGGTAATCGCATACCAGGAGGTCGATCACGCCAGCCTCTGTTTGGGCCTGGAGCGTGGTCTGCCCGGTCGGGTCCTTGAGCAGCGAGCCGAGCAAAGCGGTCAGGACCAGCGCCTCGGCCAGCAATTTTTCGACCACCGGAGGATAGCCATGATTGGCCAGAACCGAGTCCAGCACCGGCCCGAGCCGCGCCAGTCGCCCGCGGGCATGGCGCGCCGGAATAGCGACGCCGAGCGCGACGTCGGTGTTCAAGGCGATTGTCTGCATCGCGGCTAAATAGGGAGGCTTGGGACGAGGCTCAACCGCTCCGCCCACCGGTGAGGCGACCTACGCCGCAGCGGCCGGTACCTCATAGTCCGCCGCCGCCGCCGACAGCGTCTCGACGAATTCGCGGACGTGGCTCTCGTCGATGTTGAGCGGCGGCAGCACCCGCATCACATTGTCGCCCGCCGCGACCGCCAGCAGCCCGCGGGTGCGCAAATAGGTGACGAACGCTCGGCTGTCGCTCTTCATCCGGATGCCGAGCATCAGCCCCATGCCGCGCACGCTTTCGAACAGATGGTCGTGGTTGGGGATCATCTGCTCGAGCGCCGAGCGCAGCCGCTCGCCCATCTGGCGGACGTGGGCGAGGAACTCCTCGTTGGCGACCACATCTAACACCGCCTGGCCGGCGGCCATCGCCAGCGGGTTGCCACCATAGGTCGAACCGTGGGTGCCGATGACCATCCCGCTGGCCGCTTTCTCGGTCGCCAGGCAGGCGCCCAATGGAAAGCCGCCGCCGATCCCTTTGGCGGTCGCCATGATATCCGGCTCGATGCCGAATTGCTCATAGGCGTAGAGCGTGCCGGTGCGGGCGACGCCGCACTGGACCTCGTCGAGCACCAGCATCAGGTCGCGCTCGTCGCATGCCGCGCGCAGGCCTTGCATGAATTCGGCGGTGGCGGGACGGATGCCGCCCTCGCCCTGGACCGGCTCGAGCAGGAAGCCGGCGGTGTGGTCGTCGATCGCCGCCAGCGCTGCCTCGAGATCGTTGAACGGGACAACCTTGAAGCCCGGCAGCAGCGGCGCGAAGCCGTCGATCATCTTGGGTTGGTCGGTGGCGCTGATGGTCGCCATGGTGCGGCCGTGGAAGGCGTTTGAGAAACTGATCAGATCATGCTTGTGGGAATTGCCCTTGGCATGATGGTAGCGGCGTGCGGTCTTGATCGCGCACTCGACCGCCTCGACCCCCGAATTGGTGAAGAACACGGTGTCGGCGAAGGTCAGGTCGACCAGCCGTTGGGCGAGCGCTTCACCCTGCGGGCTGCCGTAGAGGTTGGAAACGTGGATCAGCGTCGCCGCCTGCTTCTGGATCGCCTCGGTCAGATGGGGGTGGCCATGTCCGAGAATGTTGACGGCGATGCCGGCGGCGAAATCGAGATATTTCTCGCCCTGTTCCCCATAGAGATAAACCCCTTCGCCGCGGACCGGGCGAACCGGCGAACGCGGATAGACGGGCATGAGCGGAGTGATGGCCATGCGAGGCGGTTCCTCTATGATCTGATCGGTTCTGTGACAGCGGCCCGCGCGGGCGGCTTGGCGCGAGCCTATAGCCATGGGGCCTGAAAAGGAAAAGGCGCCCCGGATGATCCGGAGCGCCTTCCCTTGGACTAATCGGACGACGAATTAGTCGCGATCGCGGCCGTGGTCGTCCTCATAACGGTCATCGCGGCCGTCGCGGTCGCGGTCATAGCCGTTGTAGGCCTGGCCATTGTTATAGCCGTTCTGGCCCCAGCGGTTGCCGTTGCCGTCGCGCACTTCGTGGCGGACATGCTGCTCGAGCCGCGCGATGCGGATCTCGATGTCCTGCCGCTCGCGCGGCTGCAGGCCGTAGCGGCTGGCCGACTGCAAGCGGCGTTCGACATTGCCCGATTCGTAGCGCAGCGAACTGGCTTCCTTGCGCGTGATCGCGTGGCGCTGGCGCAGGCGCTCGACCTGGCGCTGGATCGAATCGACCCGCACCTGCAGGGCGCGCACCTGCCCGTAATTGGAATTGTAGCCATAGCCCTGCTGCTGCGGGTAGCCGTAGCCCTGGGGCTGAGGCTGTGGGTAATATTGAGCGGCGGCCGGAGTGGCGACTGCAACAGCCGACGCGGCAACGGCCAGTGAAATGATAACCTTACGCATGATGGCTCTCCCTTGATGAGCAACTCGATGGCGGTGATTGTGCCCCGGGCGCGTTGAGGCAGGCCTGAACGCGTCCGTTATCGCGCGTTCAACTTGATTAACTTGGGCCAACCGCTGCGGCGGTCTCAGTTCTTGATCTTCCAGCCGCTTCTCAAGAGCACGTAACACAGCGCCCACAGCGCGACGTTGACCAGCAGCAGGCCGCCGGCGCCGACTCCAAGCGGCGAATCGGACACGCCCAGGAAGCCGTGGCGGAAGCCCGAGATGACGTAGAAGAACGGGTTGGCGTGGCTGATCGCGCGGAACGTCGGCGACAGCTGCTCGACCGAATAGAAGGTCCCCGAGAGCAGCGACAGCGGGGTCACGACGAAGTTGGACACCGCCGCCGCATGGTCGAACTTGTCGGCCCAGATCGAGGTCAGCAGGCCGAGGAAGGCGAGCATCATCGCGCCCATCAGCCCGAACCACAGCAGCCACAAGGGATGGTGCACCGCAACCGATACGCCGGGCCACAGCGCCATCACCAGCCACACTGCCAGCCCGACCAAGGCGGCGCGAGTCACCGCCGCCCCGACCAGCCCGGCGATCAGCTCGCCGGTCGACAGTGGCGGCAGCAAATAATCGACGATATTGCCCTGCATCTTGCCGACCAGCAGCGAGAAGGACGAATTGGCAAACGCGTTCTGGAGCATCGCCATGACGATCAGCCCGGGGGCGAGGAAATCGGCGAACGGGACCCCCATCACGGTCCGCCCGGCGCGGCCCAAAGCGACGGTGAAGATCACCAGATACAGCAGGGTCGTGATCGCCGGCGCCCACACGGTCTGCATCTGGACCTTGAAGAACCGCCGCACCTCCTTGATATAGAGGGTCTTGAGGCCAACCCAATTGACGCCGCTCAAGACTGGCACGCCAGGCTCGTTGCGCAACCATGATGGTTGCGGTTCGATCCTGGTCCCGCCGGGAGCGTGAGTGTTGTCGGGCTGGCTGTTCACCGGTCACTCGCCTATCGGCTGGCGGCACCCGCCGCAAGCCGAGGCGATTTTGATCACAGCGGAGTAGATCTTTTATGTCCTGGACCGACGAGCGCATCGACCGCTTGAAGAAAATGTGGTCCGGTGGCTCAACCGCGAGCCAGATCGCCGACGAGCTTGGCGGGGTCAGCCGCAACGCCGTCATCGGCAAGGCCCACCGCCTCGGGCTCGACGCCCGCCCCTCGCCGGTCAAGCCGGGCGAGGAAAAGGTCAAGAAACCCGCCGCTGCCGCGCCCGCCGCGGCCAAGCCGGCGCCGCGCGCCGACGCCGCCTCGCGCCAGCCGGCCGCGGCCGCGCCCGATCCGGCCGACCCCCCGGTCATCACCCGCACCCCCCAGCGGGTCCAGCCCGACGGCATCCAGTACCGCTCGATCGGCCCCGGCGGCTTCATCCGCCAGGGTCCGGGCGACACCCAGGCGCCGATCCCGCCCGCCCCGCCGCGGCGGCTGGTGCCGGCCAAGCCGAGCGCCGAGGTGGCCGACAAGACCAGCCTGCTCGATCTCAACGACCGCATCTGCAAATGGCCGCTGGGCCATCCTGGCGAGCCCGACTTCCACTTCTGCGGCAATGCCGCGAACCCGGGCTTTCCTTATTGCGTCGAGCATTGCGGGGTCGCCTATCAGGCCCAGCTGCCGCGCCGCGACCGTCGCCCGCCGCCGCCGCTGCCCTTCGGTGGGCCCAGGGTCCGCTAGAGCGCCCGCGCTTTAGGCTTCGCGCAGGAAGGCGCGCAGCTCGCGCGTGAAAACCGGCCACGCCGGTTCGGTGCCGAGCAGGATGTGATTGGCGCTGTCGAGCTCGACGAAGCGCGCCCCGGCAATCCCGTCGGCCACCGCGCGCCCGGCGTGGAGCGGCGCGTTGCCGTCCTGCCGGGCGTGGCACACCAGGGTCGGCGCGCGGACCTTCGACAGCTCGTCGCGAATGTCGACATGGGCCGCGATGTCGATCATCGTCAGCGTGTTGGCGATCGGCCCGAGCGCTTCGAAATGCTCATTGTGCCATTCGATCAGCCGCTGGTCGGCCGACGGGAAATAGAGCGCGATGAACATCTCGCCGAGCAGGCTGCGGCGGAAGCTCGCCTGGCGCCGGTTCATCTCGAGCAGCGATTC
>JBDSGH010000174.1:0-6694 GCA_039919095.1 Sphingomicrobium sp.
ATCCGCTCGCGCGCGTCGCGCGAAAATTTAACGTCCTTGGCTGCCATGATTGGCTCCTCTTGAATTCGTCATCCCGGCGAAAGCCGGGACCTCAGTGGGAAGTATTGTGACTGTTCGGCATGAGACCCCGGCATCCGCCGGGTTTGGCCGTCGCTGGCTTCAGCCAACGACGCCCAGGATGTCGCTTTCCTTCATGATGATCAGGTCTTCGCCTTCGATCTTGACCTCGGTGCCCGACCATTTGCCGAACAGGATCTTATCGCCGGCCTTGACGTCGAGCGGAGTGACCTTGCCGTCGTCGGCGCGGGTGCCCGAACCAACCGAGATGACTTCGCCTTCCTGCGGCTTTTCCTGCGCGCTGTCGGGAATGATGATCCCGCCGGTGGATTTTTCCTCTGCCGCGACCCGGCGGACGAGGACGCGGTCATGAAGCGGCCTGAAACCTTGAGCCATTAGTCCCTCTTTCTCATGTTGATCTGTGCCAATTGATTTAGCTCGCCTTGGCACTCTGCCAGTGAGAGTGCCAGCGATGCCTTGCATATGGTTGCGCCAGGCGCCCGCGTCAACGCCTTGAGCTGCAGCTTTCAGGCAGGCTCGGCAGGACGGGGCTGCGGCGGGACCAGGCCAAGCCGCCCGCGCAGCGTCCAGCGCAGCAGCATCAGCACCGCAACCACGCCGAGGCCGGTGGCGAGGCCGATCCAGATCCCGACCCCGTGCCAGCCCGCGGCAAATGCCAGCCACACGCCGACACCAAGACCGACCACCCAATAGCCGACCAGCGCGAATAGCATCGGCACGCGGGTGTCGTGGAGCCCGCGCAGCATGCCCGCGCCGACCACCTGGGCGCCGTCGACGATCTGAAACGCCGCCGCCACCGCGAGGAACGACACGCCGAGATCGATTACCCGGGCATTGGCCGGCACATTGTCGAGAAACAGCAGGATCAGCTGGCGCGGGAAGATCCACAGCAGCAGCGCCATCGCCGCCATGAAGCCGACCCCGAGCAGCCACGCGGTCCACCCGGCCCGCGCGATCCCGCCGCGATCGCCGCGCCCGACCGCCCGCCCGACCCGCACCGTCGCCGCCTGGCCGAGCCCGAGCGGAACCATGAAGCTCAGCGCCGAGATCTGCAGCGCGACCGCATGGGCGGCGATCGATTCGGCGTCGATCAGGCCCATCAGATAGGCCGCGGCGGCGAACACCGCGCCTTCGAACGCCATCGTCAGGCCGATCGGCAGGCCGAGCCGCCACAAGTGGCGAAAGCGCGGCCAGTCGGCCCGCCACCAGCGTCCGAACAGATGGAAGCGGCGGAATGCGCGGTCCTTGGCGATGACCAGCCCGAGCGCCGCGGTCAGCACGAACCACACGATCGAACTGCCCAGCCCGCCGCCGAAAATGCCCAGCGCCGGCAGCCCCAGCCGGCCGAATATCAGCGCCCAGCTGACCAGCGCGTTGAGCATGATGCCGAGCGCGCTGACGATGAAAATCCATTTCGGCCGCTCGAGGGCCGAGAGGAAGTTGCGCATCGCCTGGAACAGCAGGAACGGCAGGATGCTCCACATATAGCCGTGGAGGAACAGCGCCGCGTCGCGCGCCAGCGCCGGCTCCTGGCCGAGCGCGGCGATGATCGGCCGCGCGTTCCACAGCACCGCCCAGCTGGCGAGCGCGATGCAGATCGCCACCCAGCACGCCTGGCGGAACGAGCGGCGCACGTCGCGCACCGCGCTCGAACGCTTGCCGAGCGCGGTGGCCATCATCGGCGACGACGCCGCGACCACCCCGATCCCGAGCAGGATGAAGACGAATGTCAGATTGAGCCCGAGCGCCGACGCCGCGAGCGGGTGCGAGCCGAGCCAGCCCATCAGCACCACGTCGGTCGCTTGGATCAGCGCCATCGTCAGGTTGGACAGGATCAGCGGCCACGCCAGCGCGACGGTCGCGGCGAGTTCGTCGCGCCAGCGCCCCTCGGCCTGCTGTTGGGTAGTCGCATCCATCCGAATGTCCTTGCGAGCGGCGAACGCGCGCCGCAATCCGGCATCGACAAAAAACCCGATTGCCGCGCTGCGCTCGCAATGACCGGCGTTCTACGCTAGCGCACGCCGCCAATTATCCCGGGGAATCAGCAATGAGATTCGTGCGCGCAGTGTGGAAGCTGCTGGTCGGCATCAAGGATGCGCTGGTGCTGCTGTTCATGCTGCTGTTCTTCGGCCTGCTCTACGCCGGGCTGTCGGCCCGCCCGCAACCGATCAAGGACGGCGTGCTCGCGCTCGAACTCGACGGGACGGTGGTCGAAGAGCCCGCCAACCTCCAGCTGTCGGAACTGGCCGGCGGCAGCCGCCTCAAGCAATATCGGCTGCGCGACCTGCTCGCGGCGCTCGACCAGGCCCGCACGGACGACCGTGTTAAGGCGGTCGCGCTCGACCTCGAAGGCTTCCTCGGCGGCGGCCAGGCGGCGATTTCGGACCTGTCCGATGCGGTCCGCAAGGTCCGCGCCTCGGGCAAGCCGGTGATCGCTTACGCGGTCGGCTACACCGACGACAGCTACCAGCTCGGCGCCGCCGCTTCCGAAGTCTGGCTCAACCCGCTTGGCGCCGTGGCGATCGCCGGGCCGGGCGGCTCGAACCTCTATTTCAAGGGCCTGCTCGACAAGCTCGGGGTGACCGCCAACGTCTACCGGGTCGGCACCTACAAGGCGGCGGTCGAGCCGTACACCCGCAGCGACATGTCGCCCGAAGCTCAGCAGAATGCCCGCGCGCTCGGCGGCGCATTGCTCGAAAGCTGGCGCGAAAGCGTGCTGCGCTCGCGGCCCAAAGCCAGGATCGACGCCTTCCTCAAGGACATGCCGGGCGCGGTCGACGCCGCCGGCGGGGACATGGCCAAGGCCGCGCTCGACGCCGGGCTGGTCGACAAATTGGCCGACCGCCGAGCGTTTGAAGCGCGCTTGGCCGAACTTGGCGGCGACGACGACAATGCCGCCGCCGGCTATCGCCAGGTCAAGCTCGACGCATACATCAACGACGCCGCCACCGACCGCAGTTCGGGCCCGATCGGCGTCGTTACCATCGCCGGCACGATTGTCGACGGCAAGGCCGCGGCCGGCACCGCCGGCGGCGACAGCATCGCCAGCGCGATCGAAGACGGGTTGCGCGACGGCGACCTCAAGGCGCTGGTGGTGCGCATCGACAGCCCCGGCGGGTCGGTGCTGGCGTCCGAGCGCATCCGCCAGGCAATCCTCGCCGCCAAGGCCCACAAACTGCCGGTGGTGGTGTCGATGGGCAGCGTCGCCGCATCGGGTGGCTATTGGGTCGCGACCCCGGCCGACTTCATCTTCGCCGAACCATCGACGATCACCGGGTCGATCGGCGTATTCGGCATCATTCCCAGCTTCCAGGGCACGCTGGCCAAGCTCGGGATCGGCGCCGACGGGGTCAAGACCACACCCTTGTCGGGCGAGCCCGATGTGCTCAAGGGCCCGTCGCCCGAGGCCAGCCGGCTGATCCAGGCCTCGGTCGATTCCATCTATCGCCATTTCCTCGGGATCGTCGCGGTGTCGCGCCACAAGCCGCCGGCCGAGATCGACCGCATCGCCCAGGGGCGGGTGTGGGACGGCGGCACCGCGCGCCAGATCGGCCTGGTCGACGGCTTCGGCGGGATGGAGCAGGCGATCGCCAAGGCGGGCGAGCTGGCCAGGCTCGATCCGGATCATCGTGGCGTTCGCTACCTCGAGCGCCCGCGCAGCTTCAAGGACAGTTTGATCGAGATGCTGGCGAGCGAAGACCGTGACGACGGCGCCGCTCCGAGCGATGCCTTCGCGGCGATCGGCGGGCGCCCGGCGGACGAACTCGCGGCGGCCATCGCCGATCTGCGCTCGGTGCTCGAGGGTCCGCGCATCCAGGTTCGCTGCATCGAGTGCGGCCCGGTCGCGCCGGCGCGCCTGACCCGATCCGACCGCAGCTTCCTGGCGTCGCTCGCCGAATGGTTCTGATCCGCCTCGCGCGGGAAGATGACGCCGCCGCCCTGGCGGAAATCTACCGGCCCTACGTCGAGGAGAGCCGGATCAGTTTTGAAGAACGCGCGCCCGACGCGGCCGAGATGGCGCGGCGGCTGGCCGGCGAGCGGCCCGGCTTTCATCCTTGGCTGGTGGCCGAGGAAGCCAATCAAATCAAAGGCTTCGCGAGCAGTTCGCCGTTCCGCACCCGTGCCGCCTACCGCTGGAGTGTCGAAACCGGCATCTACCTCGCCGCCGATGCCCACCGCCGCGGCATCGGCAGGCGGCTTCTGATCATACTCACCGACCTCCTCGAACGGCAGGGCTATGTCGCCGCGATCGGCGCCATCGCCCTACCCAACGACGCCAGCGTCCAGCTCCACGAAGCGCTCGGCTTCGTCGCCGCCGGCACCTATCGCGGGACCGGCTTCAAGCACGGCCAGTGGATCGACGTCGGGCTGTGGCAAAAGGACCTCGCGCCGCGGGTCCAAGCACCGGCCGAGCCGCTGCCATTCGAGGCGCTATTCCGGCCCTAGTGCATCCCGCCGAGGATCGCTCCGAACAGCGTGAACTGCAGCGTGTGGTAGCCGCCATTGATCAGCCACAGGTTGAGCGGACGGCGTTCGAACAAATAGGTGATGCCATAAGAGGCGGCGACCCAGCACAGGCCGGCCGAAGCGCCCGCGCCAATCGCCGGGCCAAGCCCGAAATCGCGCCCGAGGAACATCGCGAACACGGTCGCGGCAATTAGGCTGAGGACGAAGGTCAGGCCGAAGATCGTCGCCATGCTGCCGCTCTTGGCCGCCTCGTCGCTGAGGCCGGCGGCGCGCTGCCACGGCTTGGCGAACAGCGCCGGCGAATACCAGATTCCGCCGAGCACCAAAGAGCTCACCGCGCACAGCAAAATCGCAATCCAGTTGACGTCAGGCATGTCGCATTCCCCCTTGCTTGTAAGTCCCCGTCCGAAGCGGCGTTAGGCCACTTTTTCCTGATCGGTCAGCGCGTCGAGGCAGGCCCGCAGCTGAGCCACCGAGCGGTCGAAATACGCGACGTCGCGGTAGGTCCGCGCCTGCATCACGCCGCCCTCCATCACGTTGAGCGCGAGTTCGGCGATTGACCGCAGATCGGTCCCCGGCGGGAAGCGGCCGGCGGCGTCTTCGAGCGATTTGGCGACGGCTTCGGTCCAGCCGGCGAAATTCGCCGCGATCAGCTGGCGCACGGCGAGGTCGGGCTCGTGCAATTCTAGCGCCAGGCTGCCGATCGGGCAGCCATATTCGCAACCGGTGTCGACCAACGCGCGGCGATAGCTGGCGAGCAGCGCGAACAATTTCTCGACCGGGTCGGCGACACCCGCCCAGGCCGGTTCGAGCAGCATCGGGCCGATCCCGTCGCGATAGCCTTCGAGCACCGCGATCAACACGTCCTGCTTGCCCGGGAAGAAATAATAGAGGCTGCCGCTGTTGACCTGGCTGCGGCTTAGGATGTCGGCGATCGAGGTCGAATTATAGCCCTTGAGCCAGAACAGCTCCATCGCCGCCTCGACGATCCGCGCGCGGGTGCCCCTATTGCTCATGCCGTTCGTTTAGTTGAACGATCAATCAAGTCAAGTTTGCGTGGGTTTCTTGCGCCGCCGCCGAATGGTTAGCGGGAGCTGGACCAGCGCCAGCACGCTCAACGCCAAAGCGATGATGGCGAAGCCGATGGTCAGCGGGTTGTGGGCGTCCTCGCGGGTCTTCAGATCCATGATGTGCAGGCCCCACATCAGATCGTAAAAGCGCCACCAGCCGGTGCGGCGGGCGACGATTGCGCCCGACCCGGCATCGACGAAGAAATGGGTACCGTCGTCCATCGACACCTGCCACGTGGCGATCGGCCGGCGCAGTTCGAGCGGCGGATGCTTGGGGTCGGTGCGAACGACCGAGCGGACCTTTGCATCACCGGTATAGCGCGCACCGACCTCACGCAGCGCATCGGCGGCAGCGAGCGGCGGCAGCAACGCGCCGCTGTCCGGATCGGCCAGGCGGGTCGTTCCGTCGGGCAGCGTCACCACCCAGCGCGGGCCGGCCGCGCGCTGCTCGAGCGCGAGCGACGTGAACGCCACCCTGCCGATCGCCGGCGGGACGGGCGGCAGCGCCAGCCGCATCGGCCTCGGTTCGGTCAGCAGATTTTCGCCGCGGACATCCTCGATCGGCCGCACGACCATCACCAGCCCGGTCACCACCCACAGCAGGATCGGCAGTCCGACGATCCACCCGAGCCACACGTGCCAGCGCCGCAGGCGGGAACGAACGGCGCCCACTAAATGTGGATCGGCTTGCCGGTCACCGCCATCGCCGCTTCCTTCAACGCTTCGCTGTGCGTCGGGTGGGCGTGGCAGGTGTAGGCGATGTCCTCGCTGGTCGCTCCAAACTCCATCGCCTGGGCGGCCTGGGCGATCATCGTCCCGCCGACCGAGGCAATGATCCACACCCCGAGCACGCGGTCGGTCTTGGCGTCGGCGACGACCTTCACGAAGCCGTCGGGCTCGTGGTTGGTCTTGGCCCGGCTGTTGGCGAGCATCGGGAATTTGCCGACCTTGACCTCGCCCGCCGCCTTGGCCTCTTCCTCGGTCAGGCCAACGCCGGCGATCTCGGGCATGGTGTAGACCACTGACGGGATCACCTCATGGTTCACGATCCCGGTCAGGCCGGCGATGTTCTCGGCCAC
>JBDSGH010000175.1:0-6250 GCA_039919095.1 Sphingomicrobium sp.
AAGGGAAACCCGGCAAAAGCGACGGGCCAAATTCAATAGGGGAATCTGCGATGGCCGGACCGGGCAAACCTGTCCAAAAAGCAGCCGACGGGGGCCAAGCCGGACCTGGATCGATGCGGATCGATGCACGGCTGGTGCAGCAACTCGCTGACCTGCTGACCAAGAACGGGCTGACGGAAATCGAAGTTGAGGACGGCGATCGCAAGATCCGGGTCGGCCGCTCCGCCGCGCCGGCCGCAGCTGGCCCTGCCGCGCTTGCACCGGCAACGGTGCCCGCCGCCGCCGCCGAAGCCGCGCCCGCCGCCGCTCCGGCCGAAGCGGTGTCCGGTGAAACCATCAAGTCGCCGATGGTCGGCACCGCCTTCCTCTCGCCAGAGCCGGGCGCGGCGCCATTCATCAAGGTCGGGGCCGCGGTCAAGGCCGGCGATACCCTGCTGATCATCGAGGCGATGAAGGTAATGAACCCGATCACCGCGCCCCATGCCGGAGTGGTCAAGTCGATCCTCATCTCCGACGCTTATCCGGTCGAATTCGACCAGCCGCTGCTTGTCCTGGGCTGATCGCGGTGCCGATCAAGAAACTGCTGATTGCCAACCGCGGCGAAATCGCGCTGCGCATCCACCGCGCGTGCCATGAGATGGGCATCAAGACCGTCGCCGTCCATTCGACCGCCGACGCCGATGCGATGCACGTTCGGCTGGCCGACGAAACGGTCTGCATTGGCCCACCGCCGGCGACCGAATCCTACTTGAACATCCCCAACATCATCTCGGCCGCCGAGGTGGTCCATGCCGATGCCATCCATCCCGGCTACGGATTCCTGTCTGAAAACGCCCAGTTCGCCGAGATCGTCGAGCTCCACAATATCATCTGGGTCGGCCCCAAGCCCGAGCATATCCGGACGATGGGCGACAAGATCGAGGCCAAGCGCACCGCAGCCATTCTCGGCCTGCCGCTGGTGCCCGGGTCGGACGGTCCGCTGACCAGCATCGCCGAAGCCCAGGAGATCGCCAGCAAGGTCGGTTACCCGGTGCTGATCAAGGCGGCCTCGGGCGGCGGCGGGCGCGGGATGAAGGTGGTCACCTCCGAAGACCAGCTTGAGAGCCTGATGAGCCAGGCCGCGTCGGAAGCGCGCGCGGCCTTCGGCGACGACACGATCTATCTCGAAAAATATCTTGCCGACCCGCGCCATATCGAATTCCAGGTGTTCGGCGACGGCGCCGGCAATGCGATCCACATCGGCGAACGCGACTGCTCGATCCAGCGCCGCCACCAGAAACTGCTCGAGGAAGCGCCGTCGCCGGTAATCAGCCCCGAACAGCGCGCGCGGATGGGCGGGATCGTCGCCAAGGCGATGGCGGAGATGAGCTACCGCGGCGCCGGCACGATCGAATTTCTCTACGAGAATGGCGAATTCTACTTCATCGAAATGAACACCCGGCTGCAAGTCGAGCATCCGGTTACCGAGATGATCAGCGGAATCGACCTGGTGCGCGAGCAGATCCGGGTCGCCAGCGGCCTCGGCCTGTCGTGCAAGCAGGACGAAATCCGGCTGCACGGCCACGCCATCGAATGCCGCATTAACGCTGAGGACCCGCAGACCTTCGCCCCGTCGCCGGGCCTGGTGACCAATTATGTCGCGCCCGGCGGAATGCACGTGCGGGTCGATAGCGGGCTCTACAGCGGCTATCGGGTGCCGCCTTATTACGACAGCCTGATCGGCAAGCTGATCGTCTACGGCTCGACCCGCGAGCGTTGCATCATGCGACTTCGCCGGGCGCTCGAGGAGTTTCTCGTCGAAGGGCTGAAGACCACCATCCCGTTGCACCAGCAGATCGTCCGCGACGAACAGTTCCTGGCCGGCAATTACACCATCAAATGGCTCGAAAATTGGCTGGAGCAGCAGCAGGCCGGCTAGACAGCCTCGGCCGGCAAACAATTGGCCGCGCGTGCGTTACGATAGGCGAGGCGCGCATGGTCTATCGAGCTGCGGACACTCCCGACCGAATGAAGGCCCTCGGCGGCGTGGTGATCGTGCATGTCGGGCTGGCGCTGCTGATCCTGTCGGGTCTAAGCGTCGGGACCGTCACGCGCACGGTTGAGCGGCTCAAGACATTCGACATCGATCAGGCGCTGGCCCCTCCCCCACCTCCCCCGCCGCGACACGTTTCGGAGCGGGCCAAGGACGAGCAAGGCGCGTCGGCCAAGAAGGCACTGCCGACGCCGGTCGTGGCGCCGCAGCCGCGGATCGTGCTGCCGGCGCGGCCGCCAGTCATCGCCGCGCCGATTGCGTCGAGCGGCAGCGCCGCAACCGCTGGAGCGGCGACCGCCGGAACGGGAACCGGCGCCGGCGGGTCCGGAAGCGGTGCTGGCGGCGGGGGCACAGGCCAAGGTACGGGCTTCACTCCGGCGCGCATGCTCAACAAGATCCCCGACCGCGAATATCGCCGCATCGCAGCCGGCCGGATCCCGCGCGGCAGCGCCGCGATCAGGTTCCGCGCCAATGCCGACGGCAGCATCGCCGACTGCCACATCATCCGGTCGAGCGGTGACTCCCAAGTCGATACGATCTTGTGCGAGGCCGCGACGCGATATTTGAAATTTGCACCGGCGCGCGACCCGAGCGGACGGGCGATCGCGCAGGACATCTCCTACACCCCGACCTGGCGACCCAATTACTGACTTGGTCGCGACCCGCGCGACTTAGCGGCTGGCAACTCTCCGGGGACGCGAATCGAGCCCGTAGACATCGTCGAAATAGACGATCGACGACCCGCTCGGGACCGCGGTCAGATAGGTGATATAGACCGCTACCGGGCTCGCCAAGGGCACCTTTTGCTCAGGCCGCGCGCCCTGCGCCTTGAGATTGCGACCGTACAGCCAGCGGGCGAACCGCGGCGCATCCTCGAGCCGAACGCAACCGTTGCTCTGCAGCCGGGCGGCCTCCTCGAGCACTTCCTTTTCGGGCGTGTCGTGGAGCCAGATGCCCTGCTTGTTGGGGAACATGAACTTCATCCGGCCCATCGAATTGGCCGGGCCCGGCTTCTGCCGCATGCGGACCTGGACCTGGCCGGCAACGACCGCCTTCCAGTTGATCGACATCGGATCGATCACCTTGGGATGATCGCCCCAGTCGGACAGGACTTCATAACCCTTCTCATTGAGATAGGCGCGCCCGCCCTTGACTACCTTGGGCGCAAGCCGCCGAGCGGTGATGTCGGGCGGCGAATTCCAATAAGGGTTGAGCGCGATGTAGCGGATGAAGGCGCTCATCATCGGCGTCTGGGCGATCGGGTCGGGGCGGCCGGCGACGACCCGCATGTAATCGACCACCTGGCCGTTCTCGTACATGTATAGCCGTTGGGCCGCGGGATTGACCACGACATAGCGCTGGTTGCCCGACGGCAGCGCCCGCGCCCGCTCGAGATTGACCGCGAGCAACTGGCGCTGGCGCTCGTTGAGGTACATCCGGCTGGCGAGCGCCTGGCGCAGCTGGGCGTAGACCGGGCTCATCCAGCCCATCTTCGAGACATAGGCCGAAAGCGAGCCCGCAGCGGCCGCCTGGTCGAGCAAGGTGCGCGGCGACAGCGGAGTCGGGCGGAGTTCGGGATCGACGTAGATGATCCCGGCATTGGGGTCGTGGCGCAGGTCGCGGGCGTAATTCACGAACGCCTCGCTGAGCATCATTTCGGCGCGCTGCACGGCAACCGGGTCGCGGGTTTCCGCGGCGCGCACAGCCTTGGCCAGCGCACTTAGGCGATAGCGCTTGGGATTGAGGTTGTCGGCCTGCGCCGTGGCGAGCTGTTGCAGGAGCTGCGGGGCGGCGTTGCCGGCGCCCGGCGCAAACCACAGGGGAGAACCGCCGCGGGCGCGGTAGAAATCGGCGATCGCGGCCGGGCTGACCGGTGCGGCGTAGAGTGGCTGGGTGGCCCGGGCCGCCGCCGGCGTCGATCCCGCGAGCGCGACAACCGCAAGTCCGACGGCCGCGACAGCCGCCTTGCGGGCCGAGATCATCGGCCGGACGCCGGGGCGGAAGTTGCGCAAATGGTTCACTTTTTCTCCAATGCTCGTGATAGCAACCGGGAACCGGCCAATCAACGGCTGGCGACGATCCCGCCGCCGAGCGCCGCAACCCGCGCCGCGTCGCGTCCATAGACATCGTCGAAATAGGAGATTCCATTGCTGTCCGGAACCGCCGTCAGATAGGTAACGTAGAGCGGGATTTTTTCCGGGATCGCCACGATCTGCTCGGGTGCGTCGCCGCTTTTCTCGAGGTCGTGGCCAAACATCCAGCGGCCGAGGCGCTGGGCATCCTCGAGCCGGATGCAGCCGCCGCTGTACAGCCGCGAAGCCTCGCTCAGCAGCTCCCGTTCGGGCGTATCGTGGAGGAAGATGCCCTGGGCGTTGGGAAAGACGAATTTCATCTTGCCCAGCGAGTTATGCGGCCCGGGCTGTTGGCGGATGCGCACTTCGACCCGCCTGTCGGCAACCGCCGGCCAGTCGACCGTGGCCGGATCGATCACCGTCGCATGGTCGGTCCAGTCGGACAGCACCTCATAGCCAAGCGTCTTGAGATAGCCGAGGCCCTGCTTGACGACATTGGGCGCGATGCGCTCGGCGGCGAGGTCGGGCGGCACGTTCCAAGAGGGGTTTAAGGCCGCGGCGCGGATCCACGCGCTCATCATCGGCGTCGGATATTTGGTCTTGCCGACGACCACGCGCATGGTGTCGACCACCGCATTATTCTCGATCATGGACAGCCGCTGCGCCGCGATGTTGACGATCACGTATCGCTGGTTGCCGGTCGGCAGCGCCGCCGCCCGCTCGAGATTGACCGCGAGCCGCGCCCGCTCGTCCGGATTGCCTTGGCTCAGCAGCAGCGCGCGGCGCAGCTGGACATAGGCGGGGTTCATCCACGCCATGGTGTCGACATAGGCTTCGAGCGACGGCGCGGTGGCGGCGCGGGCGAGCACCTCGCGCGCCGAGGGCCGCGTCGGGACCAGGTCGCGGTCGACATAGACGATGCCGACGTTGGGCTCGCGCCGAAGGTCGCGGACATAGTTGACGAAGGCCTGGCTAAGCAGGGTGTCGGCGGTGCTCAACGCGCGCGGATTGCCGCTGCTTGCAGCGCGCAGGGCGGTGACGATCCGATCGACTTGGTAGCGCCGGGGATCGAGCCGGTCGATCGCGGCGCCGTTGAGCAAGCCGATCATGCGCCGGGCGGCCTCGCCGGACTGCGGCGTAAGCCACAGCAGCCGGCCGCCGCGGGCGCGGTAAAACTCGCTGATGTCCGCCGTCCTGTCATAGGCGACCGGGAGCCGTGCCGATCCGGCGGCGGCTGCCGTAGTCTGGGCCAAGGCAGGGCTTTGCGCGAACAAAGGAAGTGGCGCCGCAGCAAGCCCTAGAGCTGCCGCGACACCACTTAGTCTCAAGACGTTGCGCGCCGGACCAGGTCCGGCGCGCAAGATACGCTTACTGTTCACTCGAACCCCAGATTAACCGCGCTCGCCGCTGCGGGCCGGAGCCGTATAGGCCGGCTGGCTCGGAGCAGTTGCAGGCGCACCTTCGTAATACTGGCCGTTCTGAACGTAGCCGTCCACCTGGCCATCATTGTTGCGGTCAGCCCAGATGGCGCCGGCGACGCCGCCGACAGCCGCGCCGATAACCGCGCCCTGGAGAATGCCGAGGCCCGGAATGACCGCACCAGCGGCCGCACCGAGAGCCGCTCCGCCGAGCGCGCCGGTGGCGACGCCGCGAAGGGTCGGGTCATAGCCCTGCGGAGTGCCGGTGTAATATTGCCCGTTCTGGACATATCCATCGACGTAGCCGTCGTTGTTGCGATCGGCCCATACCGCGTTGGCGAGACCGCCGATGACGGCGCCTACGGCCGCACCTTCGATCATGCTGACGCCAGGAACCACTGCACCAACCACGGCACCGCCAGCGGCGCCATAAGCGGCACCTTCGGCGACGTTACCGGCGGTGCGGTCGTTGGTGGCGCATGCGCTGAGCGAAACCGAACTCGCCAGAACGACGGCCAAAATTGTCTTTTTCATCATTTTTCTCCCGATTATTGAGCTTTTCGGACCATGCGCCGGGACCCCATTCCCCGACAACGGCGCACGTGTCACATTCGCAGGAACGACGATGTAACGGGATCGTTCCGGTTTCGCGACAACTCGCCTTTTGATTCAATCGGGCCACCGCTTTATGGCACATCGCTTCCCCGCCGGCAGCGAAAGTTTGCTCC
>JBDSGH010000176.1:0-3664 GCA_039919095.1 Sphingomicrobium sp.
GCAGCTCGTTGATCGAGCGCAGCGAGTGGCCGACCTTGAGCTTGAGGTCCCACAGCAAATGCAGCACCGCTTGCGCCACGCGCTCGTCCTCGGCCGATGGCTTGGCCGCGGTCAGGAACATCAGGTCTAGGTCGCTGTACGGCGCCATTTCGCCGCGGCCGGTGCCGCCCAGTCCGACGATCGCCATGCCCGCGCCATCCGAAGCGACGAAATCATAGGCCAGGCGCACGATCTGGTCGTGGAGGAAGGCGGTCGCCCGGCTCGCCGAGCGGCCGTGGCCTGGTTCGCTGGACAAGCGGCGGGCGACCTCGGCTCGGCCCGCGGCGAGCGCTTCGGCGAGGATCCTGGCGATTTGCGCATGCTGGCGCTTGCCCGGCGGCATGGTGGCAATCCGGTCGGCGAGTGCGCGGCGATCGATCACCGCCCGGCGGTCGGCAACCGGGTCGAGCGTGCTCATTGCGGCCCGTCTTCCGCGACCAGCCGCTTGAGCCGGTACAAATGTTCGAGCGCCTCGCGCGGCGACAGGCCGTCGGGCTCGATCTCGGCCAGCGTATCGGCCAGCGCGTCGCGCGGCGGCTCGATGTCGTTGGCGGCGGCGAACAGCGGCAGATCGTCCAGCCCGGCGGCGATCCCGCCGCGCTCGTCGCGCCCGGCCTCGAGCTTGGCCAGCACCGCCTTGGCGCGCGCCAGTACCACAGGCGGAAGCCCGGCAAGCTTGGCCACGGCAATGCCGTAGCTGCGGTCGGCGGCGCCATCGGCGACCTCGTGCAGCAGGACCAGTTCGCCCTTCCATTCGCGCGCCCGAACATGATGCAGCGACAATCCGTCGAGCCGGCCGGCGAGCCGCGTCAGCTCGTGATAATGGGTCGCGAACAGCGTTCGGCACCTCAGCTCGTCGTGCATCGCCTCAACCACTGCCCAGGCGATCGCCAGGCCGTCGTAGGTCGAGGTGCCGCGCCCGATCTCGTCGAGGATCACCAGGCTTTGCGGAGTGGCCTGGGCCAGGATGGCGGCGGTTTCGACCATCTCGACCATGAAGGTCGAGCGCCCGCGAGCGAGATTGTCGGACGCCCCGACGCGGCTGAACAGGCGATCGACCAGCCCGATCCGGGCGCGCACCGCGGGCACGAACGCGCCGGCCTGGGCGAGCACGACGATCAGCGCGGTCTGGCGCAGGAAGGTCGACTTGCCGCCCATGTTGGGCCCGGTGATTAGCCACAACCGGTCGTCGCGGCCGAGCGCCAGATCGTTGGCGACGAACCGCTCGCCGGCCGCGGTCAATGCGGTCTCGACCACCGGATGGCAGCCGCCGGCAATTTCGAGGCACGCTTCGTCGGTCAGCAGCGGGCGAACCCAGCCGCCTTCCGCGGCGCGCGCGGCGTGACCCGCGGCAACGTCGATCCGGGCAATCGATTCGGCGGTGGCGGTGATGACCCGCGCCGCAGCGACCGCGAGCCCGGTCAGCTCCTCGGCGTGGGCGGCTTCGGCGGCCAGAGCGTGCGCGCCGGCCTCGACCACCCGCGACGCTTCCTCATGGAGGTCGGGCGAATTGAACCGGACCACGCCGGCCAGCGTCTGGCGGTGGGTGAAGCCCGAAGCGGGCGCCATCAACGCCTCGGCGTGCCGCGCTGAAACCTCGACATGATAACCGAGCACTGCGTTGTGGCGGATCTTGAGCGCCGCCACTCCGGTAGCGTCGCGGTAGCGGCTTTCGAGCGCGGCGATGGCGCGCCGGCCATCGGACGAGGTGGCGCGCAGGCCGTCGAGTGCCTGGTCATAGCCTTCTGCGATATAGCCGCCCTTGGACGCATCGAGCGGCGGCGCCGCGACCAGCGCGCGGGCCAGCCGGGCGACCAGCGCATCGTGCCCGCCGAGTTGCGGCAGCAGCTGTTGCAGCAACGCCGGCCGGTCGGGCTCGGCGGCCAGTTCGGCCTGGAGCGCGGCGGCGGCCGCTAATCCGTCGCGCAGCAGTGCGAGGTCGCGCGGGCTGCCGCGCTGCGCCACCAGCCGCGCCAGCGCCCGGGCAAAGTCCGGCATGGACTTGAGCGCGACCCGCACTCGCTCGCGGCGCAACGCATCGCCGTGGAGCCAGACGACCAGCGCCAGCCGGGCCTCGATCGGCGGACGGTCGGCGAGCGGCGCCGAGATGTCCTCAGCCAGCAGCCGGCGGCCGGCGGCGGTCTGGCAACGGTCGATCTCGCCAAGCAGGCTGCCGGCGATGGTGCCCGACACCGAGCGGGTCAGCTCGAGGCTCTCGCGGGTCGCGGCGTCGATCGCGATGTGGCTCGAGCGGGCGACCCGGCGGGGCGAGTTGAGCAGCAGGCCGGCGCCCTTCTGGGTCGCATCGAGATAGGCCAGCAGGCCCCCGGCCGCGGCCAGCTCCGCGCGTGACGGCGAGCCGAGGCCGTCGAGCGTCGCCAGGCCAAAGCGATGTTTTAGCGCGCGTTCGCCGGCGGCGCTGTCGAACCCGCCCTTGCCTGCTGTGGAGGGCACACCCGGGATCGGCTCCTCGGCAATCGTCTCGGCCGGCGCCAGCCGTGCCAGCTCGGCGGCCAGGTCACCCGGTCCGCAGGCGATCAGCTCGAACCGCCCGGTTGAAATGTCGGCGGCGGCAACCGCGCACTGCTCGCCGGCCCGGCCGACCGCCGCCAGCCAGTTGCTCGAGCTCGCTTCGAGCAACGCCTCCTCGGTCAGCGTACCGGGCGTCACCAGCCGGACGATCGCGCGGTCGACCAGCGCCTTGGCGCCACGTGCCTTGCGCGCCTCGGCCGGGCTTTCGACCTGCTCGGCAATGGCGACGCGGTGGCCGCCGCGGATCAGCCGCGCCAGATAGGCCTCGGCCGAATGGACCGGCACGCCGCACATCGGGATCGGTTCGCCATCGGCCGTGCCGCGCTTGGTCAAGGCGATATCGAGGCACTGCGCGGCGGCCTTGGCATCATCGAAGAACAGTTCGAAGAAATCGCCCATGCGGTAAAACAGCAAGGCATCGCCGGCCTCGTCCTTGAGACGCCGGTACTGGACCATCATCGGGGTCGGTTCGTCGGCTCGGGCCATGGCCCGGTGGTAGCGGCTCTGCGTGACTCTTCCCACACCCTTTGGCTAAAGCCCGCCCCCAGGGAGCAACGCATGAGCGAGAGCAACATCAAATTCTCGGAGAACGAGGCGATCGAGTATCACTCGCGCGGGCGGCCGGGGAAAATCGAGATCATCGCCTCGAAGCCGATGGCGACGCAGCGCGACCTGTCGCTGGCCTATTCGCCCGGGGTGGCAATCCCGGTCCAGGCGATCGCCGACGATCCCGGCCGCGCTTATGAACTGACCGCCAAAGGCAATCTGGTCGCAGTCATTTCCAATGGCACCGCGATCCTCGGCATGGGCAATTTGGGCGCGCTCGCGGCCAAGCCGGTGATGGAAGGCAAAGCGGTGCTGTTCAAGCGCTTCGCGGACGTCGATTCGATCGACATCGAAGTCGACACCGAGGATTGCCAGAAATTCATCGAATGCGTCGCTTTGCTCGAGCCGAGCTTCGGCGGGATCAACCTCGAGGACATTGCCGCCCCCGACTGCTTCATCATCGAGCAGGCGCTGAAAGAGCGGATGAACATCCCGGTGTTCCACGACGATCAGCACGGCACCGCGATCATCACCGCCGCCGGCTTGA
>JBDSGH010000177.1:0-4444 GCA_039919095.1 Sphingomicrobium sp.
CGACGGCGAAGATGTTGGGGTCGAAGATGATGTCCTGCGGCTCGGTCCCGTCGGCCACCAGCAAAGCGTAAGCGCGCTCGCAGATCGACACCTTGCGCGCCACCGTGTCGGCCTGGCCGACCTCGTCAAACGCCATCACGACCGCCGCCGCGCCATAATCGCGGACCTTGCCGGCCAGTTCGAGAAACGGTCCCTCGCCTTCCTTGAGGCTGATCGAATTGACGATCGGCTTGCCCGACACGCATTTGAGCCCAGCCTCGATCACGCTCCATTTGGAGCTGTCGATCATTACCGGCACGCGGGCGATGTCGGGCTCGGCCGCGATCCGCTTCAAGAACGTGGTCATCGCCGCTTCTGAATCGAGCAAGGCCTCGTCCATGTTGACGTCGATGATCTGGGCGCCGTTCTCGACCTGCTCGCGAGCGACTTCCACCGCCGCGTCGTAATCACCGGACAGGATCAATTTCTTGAACTTGGCAGAACCCGTAACGTTCGTACGCTCGCCGATATTGACGAACCGCGCACCCGCCGCAGCTGCGGACTCCAATCCGTTCGTCCCGAGCGAAGTCGATGGATCTGGCTCGACTTCGCTTGGCACGAACGGGGTTGGGGAGGCGCCGGACTTGTCCATTAGGCGGCCAGGATCATCGGTTCGAGCCCCGCGAGCACGGTGTGGGCAGTGGCGCTGGGAATCTTGCGCGGCGGCGCCCCCCGCGCCACCCCGGCGATCGCCGTGAGATGTTCGGCGGTGGTGCCGCAACAGCCGCCGACGACGTTGACCAGCCCATCGGCGATCCATTCGGCGACCTGGGCCGCGGTTTCCGCCGCCGCTTCGTCATACTCGCCCAGCTCATTGGGCAGGCCGGCGTTGGGATAGGCCATGATCAGCGTGTCGGCAGTTGCCGCCAGCGCCGCCAAATGCGGCCTGAGCTGGGCCGCGCCGAACGAGCAATTGAGGCCGATCGTGACCGGCTTGGCGTGGCGTACGGAAGCCCAGAAGGCCTCGACCGTATGGCCGGAGAGGTTGCGCCCGCTCAAATCGGTCAGGGTCATCGAGATCATCAGCGGCAGCGTCCGGCCGAGCGCTTCGCCGGCTTCGAGCACCGCCTTGATCCCGGCCTTGGCGTTCAACGTGTCGAAAATCGTCTCGATCAGGATGAAATCGACCCCGCCTTCGACCAGGGCGTCGACCTGCTCGCGGTAAACCGCCTTCATCGTGTCGAAATCGACCTCGCGATAGGCCGGGTCGTTGACGTCGGGCGACAGCGACAGGGTCTTGTTGGTCGGGCCCAAAGCGCCGGCTACCCAGCGCGGCTTGCCGTCGGCCGCGGTGAAGCGGTCGGCGACGCCGCGAATGATCCGCGCCGCGGCGCGATTGATTTCGCCGACATGGGCCTCGGCGCCGTAATCGGCCTGGCTGATGGCGTTGGCGTTGAAGGTATTGGTGGCGAGGATGTCGACCCCGGCATTTGCGAACTCGGTGGCGATGGCATCGATCAGCTCGGGCCGGGTCAGGTTGAGCAGGTCATTGTTGCCGCGCTGGTCCTTGAACAGGTCGAGGCCGCGGCAATAATCCTCGCTCGCCAGGCGCTCGGCCTGGATCGAGGTGCCGTAGGGCCCGTCCTTGATCAGGATGCGCTGCGCCGCTTCGGCCCGAAAAATCTCCACCACGCTCATGCCTTGGCCCTCACTCCGAGCAAATGGCAGATCGCGTAACTGAGCTCGGCCCGGTTGAGCGTGTAGAAATGGAAATGGCGCACGCCGCCGGCGTAAAGCTGGGCGCACAGCTCGGCGGCGACGGTCGCCGCGACCAGCTGGCGCGCGGCGGGCAGCTCGTCGAGCCCGTCGAACAATCGACCGACCCAGTCGGGCACCGCAGTGCCGTTGATCGCCGCCATGCGGTTGATCGCGGCGAAATTGGTCACCGGCATGATCCCGGGCAGGATCTCGATGTCGATCCCGGCCGCTGCGACCTGGTCCTGGAAGCGGAAGAAGCATTGCTGGTCGAAGAAAAACTGCGTCGTGGCGCGGTTGGCGCCGGCGTCGACCTTGCGCTTGAGATTGTCGAGATCGGCCGCGACGCTGGGTGAGTCCGGGTGGCATTCGGGAAAAGCAGCGACCGAAATCTCGAACGGGGCGACCCGCTTGAGGCCGGCGACCAGCTCGGCCGCATTGGCGTAGCCGCCGGGGTGCGGTGCGAATTTGGCGCCCGGCTCGGGCGGGTCGCCGCGGATCGCGACGATATGGCGCACGCCGACCTCCCAGTACGAGCGCGCGATTTCGTCGACCTCGTCGCGCGTGGCGTTGACGCAGGTCAGATGCGCCGCGGCCGGGATCGAGGTTTCCTTGACGATCCGCGCGACCGTGGCGTGGGTCCGCTCGCGGGTCGACCCGCCGGCGCCGTAGGTGACCGAGACGAAACGCGGGGCGAGCGGCTCGAGCGTCTTGACCGAGGCCCACAGCGTCTCTTCCATCTTCTCGGTCTTGGGCGGGAAGAATTCGAAGCTGAGCTGGATGTCGCCGCGGGTCTCGGCGAACAGCGGCTCATGCGCGGCGAGGCTTTCGAGCCGGTTCATGCCGCCCGCCGATGGCGCTGCGACTGGCCCGCTTTGGCGCCGCGCCACAAGGTCACGGTCAGCTCGCCGCCTTCGAGATGCTCGACCCGATCGATGCTCAGGCCAGCGGCGGCGAACCAGCCGGCCATCACTTCGTCGTCGAAGCCCAGCCGGATGTGGGCGTCGCTGGCGCGCAATTCCTCGCGCTCGTGGGCGGCGAAGTCGACGATCAGCAGAGTCCCGCCCGGGCTGAGCACCCGCGCCGCCTCGGCGATCGCCGCCGCCGGCGAGTGAGCATAATGCAGCACCTGGTGGATGATGACGCTGTCGGCGCTGCCGTCGCCTAGCGGCAGCGCGTACATATCGCCCTGGCGCAGGCTCGACGCGATCCCGGCCGCTTCCAATTTGACCCGCGCCAGGCGCAGCATCTCGGACGAGCGATCGATGCCGATCGCCAGCGCCGCGCGCGGCCCGAACAATTCGATCATCCGCCCGGTGCCGGTACCGATGTCGACCAGCCGCCCAAGATCGCGCCCGAGCTGCTCGGCGTCGAGCGCGCGCTCGATCGCCTGCTCGACCTCGCATTCGGCGACGTGCAGCGACCGGATCGAATCCCACACTTCGGCCTGGGCGCTGAAATAGCGCGAGGCGGCCTCGGCGCGGTCGGCCCGCACCGCCTCGAGCCGCGCCGCGTCGGCCGCGAACAGCAATGAGGTCGGGGCGTCGGCCCAGCAATCGAGCAGAGCAAACATCGGCGCGGTGCGCTCGGGCTCGGCCAGCGTCAGGAACACCCAGCTGCCCTCCTTGCGCCGCTCGACCATTCCGGCGTCGGACAGGATCTTCAAATGGCGCGAGACCCGCGGCTGGCTCTGGCCGAGCACCAGTGCCAGTTCGCCGACCGACAGCTCCATGATCCGAAGCAGCGCCAGGATCCGCACCCGGGTCGGGTCGGCAAGAGCCTGGAACAGGTCGGCGAGGGGAAGCGCGGGCGTCACCAGATAAGGATATAAAGATATCTTTATATCGGTCAAACGATCGCGCCATCGGCGCCGCCCGTAAACGGAAATTATGCGACGAACGGTCGCCCTCGCCGAATTATGGCAATTGCGTGGCAGGGCCCCGCTCTATATGGGCGCGCGCTGGCCTGTTCGAATTTCGCGACAGGCCGAGGCCCGTGCCCACTTTGGGCACGTCTATGGAGTGGAACGATCATGAAGAAAATTGCTGTGACCGTTGCGGTCCTCGCGCTCGGCCTCGCCGCGTGCGGCACCAAGACCGAAAATGCTGTCGAGAACGATACTGCGGTTGAAAATGCGGTCGAGGCGGACACCAATGCCGCGACCAACGATGCGGCCAATGCGGCCGACAATGCGCTCGACACCGCGGGCAATGCGATCGACAACGCCGGCAACGCCGTTGAGAATGCGGGCGCCGCGGTCGACAACGCCGCCGACAATACCGCTCACTAAGCGTCTCCTCCGGCAACGGAGGTAAGCGAAAGGGCCGTCCGCAGCCGCGGGCGGCCCTTTTTTATGTTTTGCGTCATTGCGAGGAGCGCAGCGACGGGCCAATCCAGCGAGAAGTCAGAAATACTGGATTGCCACGCTGCGCTCACAATGACCAAGATGCCCCGCCTCTTGCTTGCCCTCCTGTCGCTCGCCGCCTGCCGCGACGACCGTCCGCCGGCGCCGACCGCGGAAGAATCCGACCAGCTCAACCAGGCCGAGGAACTGCTCAACCAGCAGGCCGCCAACGAACAAACCCCCAATGAAAAAGGGCCGGAGGATCGCTCCCCCGGCCCTTCTCAATAGTTGGTCGGACCAGGCGTCCGGCCGGTTTGAGCTTCCTTAGAAGTCCATTCCGCCCATGCCGCCCATTCCGCCGCCGCC
>JBDSGH010000178.1:0-9458 GCA_039919095.1 Sphingomicrobium sp.
TCGAACTGGTCGAGCGCGGCGGGCGGTGGCATTTCCAGACCGCGCCCGACCTCGCCCATCTGCTCCGCCGGACGCGCGAGGAGCCGCGGCGGCTGTCGCGCGCGGCGACCGAGACGCTGGCGATCGTCGCCTACCACGAGCCGGTCAGCCGCGCCGAGATCGAGGCGATCCGCGGGGTCCAGATCTCCAAGGGCACGCTCGACGTGCTGATGGATGCCGGCTGGGTCCGCGCCGCCGGCCGCCGCGAGGGGCCGGGCCGGCCGTTGCTCTACGCCACCACCGCCGAATTCCTGTCGCATTTCGGCTTAGGCTCGCGCCGCGACCTGCCGGGGATCGAGGATTTGAAGGCAGCCGGGCTGCTCGACCCGCTCGACGAGGACGCCTTGCAACTGCAACTGGAAAGCAGCGAAGAGGAGGACTAAGAAGGGGCAGTTCCCTAGTCCGGAGTATTTACATGGGCGGTTTCAGCCTCTGGCATATCCTGATTTTCGCGATCATCCTGTTGCTGCTGTTCGGCGGCAATCGCTTCTCGGCCATGATGGGCGACGTCGCCAAGGGCTTGAAGAGCTTCAAGCAGGGCATGGCCGATGACGACCACAAGGCTGGCATCCCCGACACGCGCCGCCCGGAATCGCGCTTGCCGCCGCAACAGCAGCCACCGATCGACGTCACACCGCAGCCGCGGTCCGCTGATCCGACTGTGCCGCCGACCGACGACAGCGCGCGCTAAGCCGCCTGGTCGATGTTCGGCGTCGACTCTTCAGAGCTGATTGTCGTCGCGGTCCTGGCGCTGCTGTTCATCGGACCCAAGGAACTGCCGCGCACGATGATGACGGTCGGCCGCTGGGTCGGCCAGATCCGCGGCTATGCGCGCCATTTCACGGCCGGCATCGAAAATGTCATCCGCGAGGCCGAGCTCGAGGAAATGGACCGCAAGTGGCGCGAGGAGAACCAGCGCATCCTCACCGCCCATCCGGCCGACGGCGACTATCCCGACCCGGTGATGACGGCGCTTCCTCATCCAACCGGCTTTGCCGAGGACGAACCGCCGTTGCCGCTCGAGGCGCCGGCCGCGCCCGATGACGACCCGATTCCGCCCAATGAGCGGCCGCTGCCGTGATCGGCGACATCGACGAGCGCAAGGCGCCGCTGCTCGAACATCTGATCGAATTGCGCCGGCGCTTGCTGTGGTGCGCGGCGTCGCTCGCCGCGGCGTTCTTCATCTGCCTCTATTTCGCCCGCCCGATCTTCGCTGTGCTGGTCCAGCCATTGCTCAAGGCGGGGCAGGGCAAGCTCATCTACACCGACATTTTCGAAGCCTTTTTCGTCGAGGTCAAAGTCGCTTTCTTCGCCGCGCTGATGATCAGCTTCCCGGTGCTTGCGACGCAGATCTGGCGGTTCGTCGCACCCGGCATGTATTTGAAGGAAAAGAAGGCGTTCCTGCCGTTCCTTCTGATGACCCCGTTCTTCTTCGCGACCGGGGCCAGCTTCGCTTATTTCCTGGCGATGCCGTGGGCGCTGCACTTCCTGCTGAGCTACCAGGGCAATATTGGCGGCGTGCAGCAGGAGGCGCTGCCCGGGGTCGGCAATTATTTGTCGTTCGTGATGCGCTTCCTGTTCGGCTTCGGGGTCGCCTTCCTGCTGCCGGTGCTGCTGATGATCCTCGAGCGGGCGGGGATCGTCACGCGCGAGCAACTGGCCAAGTCGAGGCGCTACGCGATCGTCGCCTCGGCCGCGATTGCTGCGGTGCTGACGCCGCCCGACGTGGTCTCGATGCTGCTGTTGCTGGTGCCGCTCTACGGTCTCTACGAACTGGCGATCCTGGCCATCCGCGTCACCCACTGGCGCGCCGCGCGGCGCGGCCGCTCCTCAGCTAACGCGCCGTCTAACGCGGCCGCTTCTGTCGATGATGGGGTTGGGCCCTAGACAAATGCGGGCCCGGAAGCGCCACCGGGGGGGGAGGGTTGGCGGTTCCGGGCCCATTTGATCGGATAGCGAGAGCGGGGGGGCAAAAGGTCGCTATCCGAACCTAATAACGTCTTGCCTTCGGCGACGGTTCCGAGCTTCAGGAACTTTTTTTCGGCGCCGCCGTAACGATTGGCGGCCTCATTCAAACCTCTGGAAAGATAGGTAAATCCACGCTGTAGCGGCCAAGCTTGCGTTCCAAGGTTGAGCGCAGCTGTTTGGCCAGCCCGCCGATCACCCGTTCGAATTGCACCTTGTCGGGGGCGTCGGCCTCATCCGGCACCAGTACCGGACTGCTGACCTGAAGGCGGGCGGTCAGCTCGCTCGTTCGGCGGAGCGAGACCTCGACCAGCTCGGCTGGCGCGCGGAGCATGGCGAACTCGATGATCTCGGTGATCAGGAAGGCGACAGCGACCGCGGCGTCCTGGGTCGTGTAGGCGGTTTCAAGGTCGAGATCGATCGCCAGCCCGCGCGCTTCCTCGGGCGCTCCGGCGCGCAGCTCGGCGGCCAGCTCCGACAGCAGTGGCCGCAGCGCGATCCCGCGATTTTCCTCCATCTCGGCGAAGTGATTGCGGTGGACGATCGACAGCGCCCCGACCCGCCGGCCGATCGCCGCATAGGCCGCGCGCGCCTCGGTCGTCTCGGCGCTGCGGCCGTGGATGTTGAGCAGCGACGCGACCACCTGGAGATTGTTCTTCACCCTGTGGTGAACCTCGCGCACCAGCCGCCGCTGGCCGTCCAGCGCGTCGGCCATCTCGCTTTCCGACTGCTCGATCCGCATCAGCCCGCGGGCGAACGCGTCGCGCAGCTCCTGAATTTCGGTCGCCGGGCCAAGTTTGTCGGGCAGCATCGCGCTTTCCCCCGGCTGGAGCCGGGTCACCGCGCGCTCGAGCCGGCGCAGCGGGCGGATCAGCAGGCGGGTGACCAGCAGCCAGGTGATCAACGCGGCCATTACCCACATCAAGAGCGGCAGCAGCAGCAGCAGCCGGTCGACGTTGGTGACATGCGGCACTTCGGCTCCGACCCGGGCGACCAGCTCGCCGTGGCCGAGCGGCCATTCGCTGTAGGAATGGACCCGGTCGCTGTCGCCGCCGCGGCGGTCCTCGATCAGCCGCAGCTCGCGCCGGCCGTCGCGGATGGCGAGCGCACCGATCGTCCGATTGCTTTCCAGCGCGACGCTGCGCAGCTCGTCGGCCGGGATCGCGGCGGTCGCGATGCCGCCGATCACGCCGACCCGCAGGATCAACGAATCGACCGTCGGGGCGACTCGCAAATCGATGTCGCCGGGCGCGATCGGGGTGACGTCGCCGGGCGCGGCGACCTCGCCGATGGCGCACAACAGCTTGCCGTCGGGGGTGCTGAGCGCGAACCGCTGCGCCACCGCCGGCGCCACCGCGAGCGAGCGCTGGGCGCGGTCGCAGGCGCCGTCGGGGCCGCTGGCGAAGGCGCCATTGGCGGCGATCCGCAGGGCCAGCGCGTTGCGCGCGACCAGGCTTTCGATGGCGCGCGCCGAGGCTTGCGCGCGGTCTTCGGCCAGCGCTCGGGCCGATCGATCCGCCTGCTGGATGCCGGTCCCGGCGAGCCACACCAGCCCGAGGCCGATCGGAAGCAGGGCAGCACTGAGGATGAGCAGCAGTTTCGCCGCCGTCGGCAACGTTGCGAAGCGCTTGGCGGCGGTGGTCAAGACAAGTCTCTGGACAGGGTCGAACCGGCCCGGGCGGGCTTAACTGAGCTTGCCGAGCAGATCGAGGAAGTCGTCGGGCACGGATTCGCGCAGGGTATCGTCATAGACCGAGCGCAAGGCGCGACCGAGATCGGCCGAGCGATGCCGGCGGGCGCCCTTTTCAGGGGCCACGATCCTGGCGGTGTCCGTCGCCGTGCCCGAACTCTTGGTTTTCCGAATGCCCCGAGCCTCGCCTTGATGCCTGCCACTCAACCTCTCGTCCCCCCCTCGCGCAGGTGCAAGCGCGTCTCTGACCGACTTGGACTTACGGTGCACGGACCCGAGCCGAATGCCTAACTATGTCCGCAATTCCCAGCACCTTCAGCCCTTACGCAGCGGCTATCGAGGATCCCGATGACAGTGCTGAGCCGCCAAGGAAACCAAATCGCGGATGCTTTGTTCCAGTGCCTTGTCACTTCTCTGTGGACTAGTGCACAACGGCCACGGTTCCATCCTTCCAGGGTTGCAACAATCAAGGCGCGCGCTCAAAGAGCCGCAAACCGCCTTAAAGATCACGGAGAGCCTCCCACTATGTCGCTTGGACAGGAACTAGCCCCTCATCTGCCCTTCCTTCGCCGCTACGCCCGCGCGCTGACCGGGAGCCAGGCGCACGGCGACGCCTTCGTCCGCGCCGCACTCGAAGCGATCGTTGCCGAGCCTGACGAATTCCCCCGCGACGTCGATCCTCGCCTCGGCCTCTACCGCACCTTCCACGCGATCTGGTCGACCGCCAATATCGAAGAAGGCGAAGAGCCTTCGCGCAGCTTCTCCGGCGGCGAAAGCATTGCCCAGGCGCGCCTGTCGCGGATCACGCCGCTGTCGCGCCAGGCGCTGCTGCTGACCTCGCTCGAGGGCTTTTCGTCGGAAGACGCGGCCTATTTGATCAACGCCACTCCGGCCGACGTCGACAGCCTGGTCGCCGAAGCCTTGGGCGAGATCGAACGCCAGACCCTGGCCGACGTGCTGATCATCGAGGACGAGCCAATCATCGCGATGGATATCGAAACCATCGTCCGCGATCTTGGCCATAACGTCACCGGGGTCGCCGTGACTCGCGACGAAGCGGTCGCCCAGGCGCGCTCCAACCCGCCCGGGCTGGTGCTGGCCGACATCCAGTTGGCCGACGATTCGAGCGGGATCGACGCGGTCAAGGACATCCTCGCCGAATTTTCGGTGCCGGTGATCTTCATCACCGCCTTTCCCGAGCGCTTGCTGACCGGAACCCGGCCCGAGCCGACCTTCCTGATCACCAAGCCGTTTCAGCGTTCGACGGTCAAGGCGGCCATCGCCCAGGCTTTGTTCTTCGACGCGGCGACGGTCCCGGCGAGCTAGCGGCTGGGCGCTCGCCGGGCCGGCCCGGCGAGCGGTCGGGGGGACCAGCGGAACATGGGCTGACGGAACGCGTTGGCCCGCGAAACACCCTTTGACGGGACAATCATGGCCAACGAACAGCACCCCGAACATCTCACCACGACCGAAGCGCGGGCGGGCGCAACCCCGCACGTCACTCGTTATGTGCTGTTCATCGGCACCGGACTAGTGGTCGTGGCGTTCGCGATCATTGTCTTCATTGCGTCGTAAGGCAGACTCTGACGCGACTGCAGATGATGCTAATGTGGCATGAAATCGGCGCCGTGGCGTGCGCCAAAGGGGTGGGGGTCTAGTGGCCGACGAAGCCGACGAACTTGAGGATTCTGTGGAGACGGGGATTGCCCCCGAGCCGATCCCGCTGTCCGATCCCGAATTCAAGGATCAGCTGGCGGCGGTAATCCCGCATCTTCGCGCCTTCGGCCGCTCGCTGTCGGGCAGCCGCGACCTCGCCGACGACCTCGTCCAGGAAACGCTGCTCAAGGCGTGGGCGGCGCGCAAGCGCTTCCAGGCCGGGACCAACATGCGCGCCTGGACCTTCATCATCCTGCGCAACCTGTTCCTCAGCCAGATGCGCCGCGCGCGCTTCAAGGGCGAGTGGGACGAGATTACCGCGGCCAAGATTCTCGCCGCTCCGGCGAGCCAGGACCGCCATATCGAGCTGGGCGACATGCAGCGCGCTCTGATGCACCTGCCGCAGCCGCAGCGCGAGGCGCTGATCCTGGTCGGTGCGGGCGGCTTTGCCTATGAAGAAGCGGCAGAGATCTGCGGCTGCGCGGTCGGCACGATCAAGAGCCGGGTGGCGCGCGGTCGGGTCGCGCTCGAAACCCTGCTGTCGAGCGGCAAGATGCCGTCACGCCGCCAGCACAAGTCGGACCCCAACAAGTCCGCGCTGCAAACCATCATGAGCCAAGTCGACGAACTCAGCCGCGACCGTTGATTTTAAGTTGTTGGTTCTGCGCAGCCGCGACCGGCTGCGTGGATCAGTTAAGCTGGCGCAGCAGCTCTGCGAAGTCGCGGTCGCATGGCTCCGCGGCCGCCGCCTCGAAGGCCTTGCGCAACGCCGCCGTGATACCGGCGTGAGCTGGCGGAATATCGACGCGGATAATTCTGCGATCCATGTTGAGTTCCGTCGCTGTCTTATGGTCAGCTTCCACGATCATCAGGAATTGTAACGATGCCGGGCACAGGAAGTTTCGTCCGTTACGTCCAGTTAACGGCCCTGAGCAGGTAAAATGGACCTAATCGGGACAGCGCAGCGCAACAGCGCGGTCAACCGCGCGCGAGATCATTCGCCGTTCCTGCGCGAAGCCATGGAAGCCCGGCCGGAGCTTGCCGAGACTTTCCTCGAACAGGGCAGCAGCGCGGCGATTACTGTCGCGCTGGAACTGGGCGGGGCCGGGGTCGAGGTCGAGCTGCGCCGCGCGCGGCACGGCCTGGCGCTGGCGATTGCGCTGGGCGACCTCGCCGGCGAGCTGTCGCTCGAGCAAGTCACCCAGGCGCTGTCACAATTCGCCGATGGTGCGATCGACCAGGCGCTGGCGGCGGCGGTGGGCGAGCGCGTGCCGGGCGCCGATCCGACCGGAATCGCGGTCGTCGCGCTCGGCAAGCTGGGCAGCGGCGAGCTCAATTATTCGTCCGATGTCGATCTGCTTTTGCTGTTCGACCCGCTCACTCTGGCGCGGCGCGAGCGCGACGACGCCGGCGAGGCGGCGGTGCGGATCGGCCGGCGGATGATCGAACTGCTCCAGAAGCGCACCTCCGACGGCTATGTCGCGCGGGTCGATTTGCGGCTCCGCCCGTCGCCCGAAGTGACTCCGATCGTGCTGCCGGTCAACGCCGCCATCTCGCACTATGAATCCTCGGCTTTGCCGTGGGAGCGGGCGGCGTTCATCCGCGCCCGGGCGGCGGCCGGCGACCGCGCGCTGGGCGAGCATTTCCTGGCCTCGATCGAACCGTTCGTGTGGCGCCGCTCGCTCGATTTCGGAGTGATCGACGACATCCGCCAGATTTCGGCGCGGATCCGCGACCATTTCGCCCAGGGCGGCCGGCTTGGCCCCGGGTTCGACCTAAAGCGCGGCCGCGGCGGCATACGCGAGATCGAATTCTTCACCCAGATCCAGCAGATGATCCACGGTGGCCGCGACCCGTCGGTGCGCGCTCCGGCGACCGGCGATGCGCTGGCCGCGCTGGCCGCCGCCGGGCGGCTCGAGCCGGGCGATGCGGCGGCGCTGGCCGATGCCTACCGCTTGCTGCGCACGATCGAGCACCGGGTGCAGATGGTCGAGGATGCGCAGACCCATTTCCTGCCGCCCGACGGCGACGGGCTCGACGGGGTGGCGCGGCTCCACGGCCTGGCCGGCGGGAGCGAATTGCTTGAGGTGCTGCGGCCGCACGTCGAGCGCGCCGGGGCGCTGTTCGACGGGCTTGCTCCGGAAACCAGTGGGCGCCTGTCGAACGATCCCGACATTCTGCTCGGCGAATTGCGCACGATCGGCTTTCCCGACCCGGCGCTGGCCGCGCGGCGGATCGGCGATATGCGCTCGGGCCGCGCCCGCTCGCTGCGCTCGCCGGCCGCGCAGACCGCGTTCGAGGCGATGCTGCCGGGCCTTCTGATCGCGATCGCCGCCGGGCCCGATCCCGAACATGCGCTCAACCGCCTGAGCGACATCGTCGAGCGGCTGTCGAGCGGCATCAACCTCTATCGCCTGCTTGAGGCGCGGCCGAAATTGGGGCTGCTGCTGGCCCAGATCCTGGCCCATGCGCCCGCCCTGTCGGATCAGTTGGCGCGGCGGCCAGAATTGCTCGAGGGTCTGTTCGATTCATCGAGCTTCGATCCGCCGCCGGCGGCCGAGGAATTCGCCCGCGGCCTGGCCGAGGCGATGCATGGTCAGCCCTACGATGTCGCGCTCGACCGCGCGCGGCGGCTGGTTAACGAGCGGCGATTCGCGCTCGGAGTGCAGATGATCGACTTGCGCAACGATCCGCTCGACGTCGCGGCGGGTTATGCGCGGGTCGCCGAAGGCGCGCTGCTGGCGCTGGCCGAGCGCGCGGTGAGCGAGTTCGAGGGCGTCCACGGCACGATCCCGGGCAGCGAGCTGGTGATCCTCGGGCTCGGGCGGCTCGGCGGGTGCGCGCTGACCCACGCTTCCGACCTCGACCTGATCTATCTCTACAGCGGCGCGCCGGACGGGCCGTCGAACGGAGCCAAGCCGCTCGGCCCGGCTAACTATTTCAACCGGCTGGCGAGCCGGGTGACCGCGGCGCTGAGCGTGTCGACCGCTGCCGGGCCGCTCTACGAGGTCGACACGCGGCTTCGGCCCGAAGGGTCCAAGGGCATGCTGGCGGTGCCGCTCGCCGCGTTTGCCGCCTACCAACGGGCAGAGGCGTGGACCTGGGAGCATATGGCGCTGTGCCGGGCGCGGCCGGTGTTCGGGTCGGCTGCCGCGCGGGCTGAGACTTCGGCCTTGCTCGCCGAAATCCTGTCCCGGCCGCGCGACGCTGACGTCACTTCATCGGATGCGGCGACGATGCGGGCCGAGATCGAACGCCACAAGCCGCCGTCGGGACGGCTCGACGTCAAACTCGGGCCGGGCGGGCTGGTCGACCTCGAATTCGCGGTCCATGTGCTCCAGCTAACCCGCCATGTTGGGCTCGATCCGCGACTCGATACCGCGGTCGAACAACTCGCCAATGCCAATTTGCTCGATACAAACATTATTGATGCACAACGCTTGCTAACGCGCATGCTGGTCATGATGCGTTTGGTCGCACCCGAAGGAAATGAGCCGATTCCAGGGACTTGGGAACTGGTCGCAGCCGCCTGCGGGCACCCCGACGCCGAGCATCTGCTTGCCGAACATGCGGCGGCGCGCCACAGCGTCGCGGCGCTGTGGCAGGGCATCAAGGGAGTTAGCGATGATCACGCAAAATGAGCATGCACCGGCACTTCTTTTAACTGCCAGCGACGGCTCGACGACCGATCTCGCCGCGCCGGGCCAGCCGCTGGTGCTCTATTTCTACCCCAAGGACGATACGTCGGGCTGCACTCGCGAAGCGCAGGATTTCACCGCCCTGGCCAAGGAGTTCACAGCGGCCGGAGTCAGCGTGATCGGCGTATCGCGCGACCCGATGGCCAAGCACAACAAGTTCATTGCCAAATATGACCTCGCCGTGCCGCTCGTCGCCGACGAGGACGGGCGTATTTCCGACGCGTTCGGAACCTGGCTCGAAAAATCGATGTACGGCCGCAAATATATGGGGATGGAGCGCTCGACCTTCCTCATCACCAAGGACGGCCGGGTCGTGCGCGAGTGGCGCAAGGTCAAGGTCAACGGCCATGCCGGCGAGGTGCTCAACGAGGCACGCAAACTCGGCTAGGCGACGTGGCCATCGGCTCCCT
>JBDSGH010000179.1:0-10881 GCA_039919095.1 Sphingomicrobium sp.
CCGACGACGTCGTTCCGCCCGAGCTTAAGGATTATGTCGTGTCCCGCGCGGTCAAGGGTTCGGCGGGGTTCGTACCGGGCGTCGCGCGCCTCGGCATTCCCGACCAGACGCAGACCGATGCGTCGATCGGTGTGCGCAACAGCCTCATTCCAAGCACCGCTTTGCCGTCGTCGCTCGCCACTACGGCGAGCTTCGACCCAGCGGTTTCCAGGGCGGGCGGCGCGATGATCGGTGCCGAGGCCCGAGCGACCGGCCACAACACGATGCTATCTGGTGGCGTCAACCTCGCCCGGGAGCCGCGCAACGGCCGCAACTTCGAATATGCGGGCGAGGATCCGCTGCTTGCCGGGACGATGGTTGGTGCGTTGATCGAGGGCATCCAGTCCAATCGGATCGTTTCGACGGTCAAGCATTTCGCGGTCAACGATTATGAGACTTTGCGTACATCGGTAGACGTCAGCATCTCGGCCGAAGCAATGCGCCAGTCCGACCTGCTGGCGTTCGAGTTCGCGATGGAAAAGGGTCATCCCGGCTCCGTGATGTGCTCCTACAACCTGCTCAATGGCCGGTGGGCTTGCGAAAACGACTACCTCCTCAACACGGTTTTGAAAGGCGACTGGGGCTTCAAGGGCTTCGTGATGAGCGACTGGGGCGCGGTTCATTCGACGGGTGCGGCGACCAACGGGCTCGACCAGTTTACGGGATTCTGCTGCGCCGGCGACAAGCCGTGGTTCGCACCCAATGTGATGAAAGCCGCCCTCAAGTCCGGGCAATTAACGGCGCTTCGACTCGACGACATGGCCGAACGGATCCTGTGGGCGCTGTTCGCCACGGGCGCTGTCGACCATCCCGTCAAGCTTGGGCCAATCGACTATTCGGCCAACGCTAAGATTTCTCAAAGCGCCGCCGAGGAGTCACTCGTTCTGCTGAAGAACGATGGCGACCTGCTGCCGCTGCGCGGTGTGAAGTCGCTCGCCGTGATTGGCGGCAATGCCGACAAAGGCGTGATGGCGGGTGGCGGATCGTCGGACGTTACGCCGATTGGCGGAGCGATTATGATCGATGAGCATACCTTCATGCCATCCGCGCCCCTGGCCGAGATCAAGCGAGAACTGCCTCGGGCAAAAATCGCTTTCGATGCCGGGACGGACCCGCCCGCCGCCGCCGCTCTGGCCAGAAGTTCAGACGTTGCAGTGGTGTTCGTCACCCAGCACAACAGCGAGGGCGGCGATGGCAAGCTCGAGCTGACGGGCAATCAGGATGCGCTGGTCGCCGCGGTCGCCGCGGCCAATCCCCGAACGATCGTCGTGGTCGAAAGCGGCGGTGCAATCTTCATGCCGTGGGCGCCGCAGGTTCCAGTGATCCTCGAGGCTTTTTATCCGGGTATCCGCGGTGGTGCGGCGATCGCGCGGATCCTGACCGGCAAGGTCAACCCGTCCGGTCGCCTGCCAATCACCTTCCCGGCGTCGGTGGACCAATTCGCACATCCGGTCCTTCCGGGCGTAGGCAAACCGAATGAAACACCGGCGCAGATTACCTACGACGAGGGCGCGGCGGTTGGTTACAAATGGTATGATGCGAAGGGCTATCGGCCTTTATTCTCCTTTGGCCATGGGCTCAGTTACACGCGATTTGCCTTGTCGAACCTGACCGCCGTGCCAGCCGGAAATGCCCTCCGGGTCAGCTTCGCGATCAAGAATGTCGGCAAGCGCGCGGGCAAGGGCGTGGCCCAAGTCTACGTCGCGCCTGCGGACTGGACGGCGGTCGGCTGGGAAGCCCCCAAACGGCTCGGCGCCTTTGCCAAGACCGACCTCAAGCCAGGCCAGAGCAAGCGCATTGAATTAACGGTCGATCCGCGCTTGCTTGCGACCTATGAAGCGACCGGCAACAATTGGCACTCGAAGGCCGGGACGTACCGGCTCATGCTCGGGCAAGCGTCCGATGGCCAGATGCTCACCACGGACATCGCCTTGCCTGACGCCGTGTGGAGCGCGGCCAAAGCCCTGAAGCCCTGAGCTACTCTATCCATTGTTTTATATGGACTTTGTGATGCTGGCTGGGGCGGCAGGATTCGAACCTGCGAATGCCGGTACCAAAAACCGGTGCCTTACCACTTGGCGACGCCCCAGCATTGCAAGCGTGTGAGAGGACCGGGCTTATAGCCGGGCCGATTGAGGTGAAAACCCCTAGCGGTCGGCCTTAGCGATTGGGCAGGCGCCGGTTGACGGAGTCGTCATAATCCTTGGCCAATGTCCGCGATAGCTCGCCGACCTCGAAATTCCACGGCCCGGCCGAGCCGACGAAGGTCACTTCGGCGGCGCTTCCGGTAAGGAACATCTGCTCGAAGCTCTCAAGCTCCTCGGGCCAGATAGGCCGTTCGATCACCTCGACCCCGCGGTCGCGGGCGAGGTCCATCACCGTCCGGCGGGTAATGCCGTCGAGGAAGCAGTCGGGGGTCGGGGTGTGGATCGCCCCGTCCCGCACGAAAAAGACGTTGGCGCCGGTCGCTTCGGCGACCTGCCCGCGCCAGTCGAACATCAAGGCATCGTCATAGCCGCGGCCTTCGGCCTGCTGCCGCGACAGCGTGCAGATCATGTACAGGCCGGCCGCCTTGGAATGGACCGGCGCGGTATAAGGCGCCGGGCGGCGGTAGCGCGCGATGTCGAGCCGAATGCCCTTGGCGGCCAGTTCGGGATCGAAATATTTGCCCCATTCCCAGGTGGCGATGGCGAGGTGTGGCTTGGTCCCCAGCGCCGACACGCCCATCTGCTCCGAGCCGCGCCACGCGACCGGCCGCATGTAGGCGTCGACCAGCTTGTTGGCCTTGAGCACCTCCTTGCACGCGGCATCGATTTCCTCGACGCTCCACGGGATTTCAAAGCCGAGGATCTTGGCGCTCTTGTGGAGCCGCTGGCTGTGCTCGTGGAGCTTGAAAATCTCGCCGCCGTAGGCCCGCTGGCCCTCGAACACCGACGACGCATAATGGAGCGCGTGGGTCAGCACATGGACGTTGGCCTCGCGCCACGGGACAAGCTTGCCGTCGAACCAGATCCATCCGTCGCGGTCGTCGAAAGTGCGCTGCTCGGCCATCGCCTGTCCCTGTTGTGCCAACCGCGCCTAAGGCAGCGCCCAAGGGGAATCAACTCACCGGGCTGGCGGCCTCCTCGGCCAGTTCGGCGCCGCGCCGAGCGGCGGCATCGATGGTCACCGCGATCAATGCGTCGAGCACGCCTTCGCGGTCGAGCACTGCAAGCCCGGCTTCGGTTGTACCGTTGGGGCTCGCCACCCGGCGTGCAACCTGGTCCATGTTCTCGCGCGTGGTCGCCGCCATCCACGCCGAGCCGAGCACGGTTTCGAGCGCGATGGTCTCGGCCAGGGCCTGCGGAAGGCCGCGCTTTTCGCCCGCCTTGGCCAATGCGCGGACGAATCGCGCGACATAGGCCGGGCCAGCGCCGGCGACCGAACCGATCGCAGCCAAGCCGGTCTCGGTCGTGGTCCACATCGCGTAGCCTAGCGCCGCGGCCAGCTCGGACAGTTCGCCGCGCAACGAATCTTCGGCATCGTCGCTGTACAATGCAATCACTCCGCGGCGGATCGACACCGGCAGATTGGGCATGATGCGGACCACCGAGCGCGAGCGCATGAAGCGGCTGCGCAGGGTCGAGGTTTCGACCCCGGCGAGCATCGACAGGATGACTGTCTCGCCGGTCAGCAGATTGGCCAGTTCGGGCGCCACCTGGTCGAGCTTCTGCGGCTTGAAGCCGAGGATCGCGAGCCTGGGTGGCTGACCGCCGTCGGCCAGCGCCTCGGCCATCGAGGTGACCGTGCGGATCCCCGCGACCGGCGTTCCGCTCGGGCGAATAACGACCGCGCCGGCCATGTCGACGCCGACCGAGCGCCAGCCTTCGATCATCGCTCCGGCCATGTTGCCGCAACCGATAAACCAGGTTGGATTGGGTAATTTCATCGATTCTGGGCCTTTCCGCCGCTTACGCTTCGCCGTGGGTGTCGATCAGCGCGGCGGCGATCGCCTCGCCTGGCGACTTGCCGCCCCACAGCACGAACTGGAACACCGGGTAGAAGCGTTCGCACTCCTCCATCGCCGCTTCGGCGATGGCCTCGGCTTGCTCGAGGCTTAGGCCGTCGCCTTCGCGTGCGTCGAGGATCGTGGCGTGCCGGAACACGACCAGCCCGGAGCCCGACCACATCTCGAAATGGCCGAGCCACAATTGCTCGTTGATCAGCCCGAGCACCTCATAGACCGCGGCCCGCTTCTCGACCGCGACCTTGATGTCGGGAAAAGCGAGGAACTGCAGCACCTGGTCCTCTGGGCGCCATACGCCGCGCAGCTCGTATTGCGCCCAACTGCCGGTTGCCGAGGCCACGATTTCACCTTCGGCCGAGCGCTCGCAGGCCCAGCCGCGGGCGTCGAAATACTGTTCGAGCACCTCGATCGGAGCGCCGTCGTCGCGCTCTTCGCGGTCGTCGGTCTCGCTCAGGGCCTGCCCTCCGGCCTGGCTTTGGGCTTGGCCGGACGCTTGGCGGCAGCGTCGCCGGAAGGCGCGCCGGCACGAGCCTCGAGCGCCGCGATCCGGGCCATTAACGCCTCATTCTCGTCGCGCGCCGCGGCGGCCATCGCCTTGACCGCCTCAAACTCGTCGCGGCCGACGAAATCGACCCCGCCGACCCACTCGCGCATTTTCTCGCGCATCGAGGATTCGGCTTCGCGGCCGACCCCGGCGAAGGTCCCGGCGACGCCGTTGACCATCTTCACCAGGTCGTCGAACATCTTGTTCTCGGATTGCATGGTCACTCTCCAAAAATCCCGATCGGCGCGGAATCGGCGCCCGGATTGAGCTTGCCGGTCTCATAGTTGAGCGCGAAGGCAAGGCACAACCATGCAAGATAGGGCACCATCAGCCATCCCGCCACCGGTCGAATGCGCCGGAACAGATTGCCGGCGACAGTGGCGATCAGCAGCATGGCGATGATCGTGACCAGCCCGAGTTCGATCATCCGGCCGCCGAAAAAGATCGGCGACCAGGCGAAATTGAGCGCCAGCTGGACGAAAAACAGCGTCAGCGCAGTGCGCCGAACCGGGGACTCGGGCTCTGCCAGGATCATCGCCAGGGCGATTCCGAGCAAGGTGTAGAGCGTCGTCCACACCACTCCGAACGCCCACCCCGGCGGCTGGAAGGCGGGCTTGGCCAGGGCGGCATACCAGCCGTTCTCAAAGCCGCTGTTCGACACCACGCCCATCAGCGATCCGACGATGACGATGCCCGGGACGGTGACCAGCGCGATCTTCCACCAGGCGCGGCGTTCAACGTTCTCAGCCATTCTTGATCGCTCCCAACAGGAATTCGACATTGCCTTCGGGCCCGGTAATCGGGCTTTCGGCTACCCCCACTAAGCGCCAGCCCTGCGAAGCGACCCACTCGGCCGCCTTGTCGCATACCCGGCGGTGGACCAATGGATCGCGCACCACCCCGCCCTTGCCCACTTCCGCGCGGCCAGCCTCGAACTGCGGCTTGATCAGCGCCACCAGCGGCGCGCCCGGCTTGGCCAGCGCCAGCGCCGGCCCGAGCACTTTGGCGAGGCCGATGAAGCTCGCGTCGCACACCACCACATCGACGGGTTCGGGCACGATCGCGGCATCGAGATAACGCGCATTGGTCTGTTCATGGACCACCACCCGCGGGTCCTGGCGCAGCTTCCAAGCCAGCTGGTTGGTGCCGACGTCGATCGCGTAAACCTTGGCCGCGCCGCGGCTCAGCAGCACGTCGGTGAAGCCGCCGGTCGACGAACCGACGTCGAGCGCCACCGCGCCGGTCACGTCGAACCCGAAATGCTTCAGGCCATGGTCGAGTTTGACCCCGCCTCGCGACACCCACGGATGGTCGCGCCCCTTGACCTCGAGCGGTGCGTCATCGGCCAGCAAATCGCCGGCTTTGGCGACGCGGCGGTCCCCCGAAAACACCGAACCGGCGAGGATCAGCGCCTGGGCCCGGGTCCGGCTCTCCGCGAGCTCGCGAGTGACTAGCAACTGGTCGGCCCGAACCTTGGTCATTCAGGTGCGGCGGATCACTCGGCCGGGCAGCCCGAGGTGCGCGATGAAAAGGTCAGGTTCATCACCTTCCACGCGCCATTGTCCCGCACCAGGTCGAAATGGTCGATCCCGCAATTGGCAACCTTGCCGCCGATTCGGACGACGAACGGCGCCCACACCATGGCGATGTCGCCGTCGACTTCGACAGCGGGGTCGCTGATGGTCTCGGTAAAACGGTCGGCGGGCGTCACCCGCTGGGCGAATTCGGCCCAGCTCTGCTGGCGCAGACCGCTGCTGCTGGCGCGCGTGCCGGTCGCGGTCACCCGGCCGTCGGCATAAACCAGCCGCAGCATCGCCGCGGAATCTCCTGCGGCGAACGCTGCCAGCAATTGTTCGACCGGCGCCAGCACGTTGGCGGTCCCGAAATCGGGCTGCGCGATCGGCGCCGCCGGCGGCAGCCGGCCCGAAGCGACCTGGGCGGCGAAAAGGAGAGGCAAGAGCATCAATTGGAATTCCTTACATGCGGAACAGGCCGAACTGCGCGCGCTCCGGGATCGGGGCGTTGAGGCAGGCGGCAAAAGCGAGGCCAAGCACGTCGCGGGTCTGGGCCGGGTCGACGATGCCGTCGTCCCACAGCCGCGACGTCGCATGCCACGGGTTGCCTTGCGCTTCATAATCCTCGCGGATCGGTTGCTTGAAAGCTTCGGCCTGCTTGGCGGTCCATTTATCGGCGTCGCGGTGGACAGTGGCCAGCACCGACGCAGCTTGCTCCCCGCCCATCACCGAAATCCGGCTGTTGGGCCAAGTGAACAGGAAGCGTGGGGAATAAGCGCGGCCGGCCATTCCGTAATTGCCGGCGCCGAAGCTGCCGCCGATCAGCAGCGTGATCTTGGGCACTTGGGCGGTGGCGACCGCGGTGACCAGCTTGGCGCCATGCTTGGCGATGCCTTCGGACTCATATTTGCCGCCGACCATGAAGCCCGAGATATTCTGCAAGAACAGCAAGGGGATGCGCCGCTGGCACGCCAGTTCAATGAAATGCGCGCCTTTGACCGCGCTCTCGGAGAACAGAACGCCGTTATTGGCTAGGATCGCCACCGGCATGCCCCAGATGTGGGCGAACCCGCATACCAAGGTGCTGCCGTAGAGCGCCTTGAACTCGTGCAGCTCCGACCCGTCGACGATCCGCGCGATCAGCTCCCGCACGTCATAGGGCTCGCGCACGTCGGCCGGGACCAGGCCGTAGAGTTCCTCGGCATCGTGCAGCGGCGGCCGTGGCTCGCGCAGCTCGACCCGCGCGCCTTCCTCCGCGCCCAAAGTTGAAACGATATCGCGGACGATGGTCAGCGCATGCTCGTCATTCTCGGCCAGATGATCGACCACGCCCGACTTGCGCGCATGGAGGTCGCCGCCGCCCAGATCCTCGGCGCTGATCTCCTCACCCGTCGCCGCCTTGACCAGCGGCGGGCCGGCGAGGAAAATCGTGCCCTGCTCGCGCACGATGATGCTCTCGTCGCTCATCGCCGGGACGTAGGCCCCGCCGGCGGTGCAGCTGCCCATGACGCAGGCGATCTGGGCGATGCCCTTGGCGCTCATATTGGCCTGGTTATAGAAAATCCGCCCGAAATGATCGCGGTCGGGGAAGACTTCGGCCTGGTGGGGCAGATTGGCCCCGCCCGAATCGACCAGATAGACGCACGGCAGCCGGTTGGCCTCGGCGATCTCCTGTGCGCGAAGGTGCTTCTTGACGGTCAGCGGATAGTAAGTCCCGCCCTTCACCGTTGCGTCGTTGCAGACGACCATCACCTGGCGGCCCGATACCCGACCGATGCCGGCGATCATCCCCGCGCCGGGCACTTCGCCGTCGTAGAGGTCGAACGCGGCAAGCTGGCCGATCTCGAGGAACGGCGAGCCCGGATCGAGCAGCCGCTCGACGCGATCGCGCGGGAGCAGCTTGCCGCGCGACACGTGGCGTTCGCGATGCTTGTCGGTCCCGCCCAGCGCGGCCTTGGCGACATCCGTGCGCAACTGCTCGGCCAGTGCCCGATTATGCGCCGCGCGCGCCCGAAACGCCTCGTCGTCGGTAGAAACCTTGGTGTCGATCCGGGGTGCGCTCATAGGCGCTGGCCTAGCCTCTGCGCTCGCTTTTGCAAACTACTGCGGGAGCTCCGCGCGGGCCTTGAGATAGGCATATAAGGCGTCGCGTTCGTGCGGGGTCAGCCGGCTGAAGCGGTTCCGCGCGACCTCGCTCATCAGCGGCTTGATCTTGTGCCCGCCCTTGGCGATCCCGTGCGTCATCAGCTGTTCGAATTCTTCGCGCGAATAAGCCCCGGCGATATTCAGGTCAGGCGTGTCGCCCTTCTTCCCCTCGAGCTTTGGACCGTGGCATTCGGCGCAGGTCAGCGACGTCATGTAGCGGCCGAGTGCATATCGCGGTCCGGCGTCCGCCGGCATCACGCCCTTGGATTCACGCACCAATTGGGCAGCGGGCTTATATTCGCCGGTGGCAATTTCCTTTTTGTCGGCTGCGCTCAGCACCGGCAACGGGGTCGGCCGGCCGGTCGGCGGAACGGTGCGCAGGCGAGCGATCAGCGCGGCCATGTCGGGCTCGCTCAAATGCTGGAACAGTTCTGCCGGCATCATCCACAGATTGTCGCGGTCGGGATGCTGACCCGTGCGCAGCAACCGTTCGAGTGCGGCATCGCTGGTGTGCGGCACAACCAAGGTCAGGTTGGACGCGTAGACCGGCCCATATTGTGGCTCGTCCTCGGTGAAGTTGCGCCCGGCGAGATCCTTGCCGTGGCAGCCGCGGCAACCCAGCACCCAGGTCAGCCGCTGGCCATGAGCGAGCCGTGCCGCGGAACTGGTTGCCGCGGCACCATCGAATGCGATCGGCGCAGGCTTAGCGGCGGGCTTGGGCTGCTGCTGGCAAGCCGCGGCAGCCAACAGTGCAACGATCCACCACAATCGCATCGGAGCCCCCCTCCCAACGCCAACCAGCAGTTGCGAACGCTACACCTCGCCTGGCCCGCGTGCTATGGCCGCGGCGGTTCGAACCGTGGAGTCAGGCCATGACGCACTGGGAATTCAAGGGTCGCGAGCTGGTCAATTGCAACTGCGAATATGGCTGCAACTGCCAGTTCAATGCGCTGCCCGACAAAGGCCACTGCCACGCCGTCGCGGCGATCGTCATCGACCACGGCCACCATGGCGAGACCAGCCTCGACGGCCTGTCGCTGGCGGCGATCTTCAAATGGCCGGGCGCGATCCACGAAGGCAATGGCGAGGCGATCGCGTTCGTCGACGAGCGCGCCGACGCGGCGCAGCGCGAGGCCTTGCTGCGGATCATGACCGGGCAGGACACCGACCCGTTCGCGACCATGTTCGCGGTTTATGCCTCGACCGTGGTGACGATGCACGAGCCGGTCTTCACCAAGATCGACTTTGAGGTCGACGTCGACGGTCGCCGCGGCCGGCTGGTGATCGACGATTATGTCGAAATGACCGGCGAGCCGATCCGCAACAAGGTCAGCGGCGCCGAATCGCGCGCGCAGATTTGCCTGCCCGACGGCTTCGAATATGACGTCGCCGAGATCGGCAGCGCATCGAGCAAGTCGCGCGGGCCGGTCGAGGTCGATTTCCGCGATTCCTACGGCCAGTTCGCCCACCTCCACCTCGGCAGCCACGGAGTCGTCCGCGCCTGATGAACGAAGTGTCCGGCGCGGAGCGGCTGGTCAGGCGCAGCCGCGCGGTGACGGTCGTTTCGCTCGCGCTGCTGGTTGTGCTGGCCTGGGCGTGGTTGTGGGCGGGCGCCGGTATGGGCCCGGCGGCGATGCCGATGGCGGGCGCCGCCAACCGCTTCCTGCTGACCGCGGCGATGTGGTGGGTGATGATGGTGGCGATGATGCTGCCCAGCGCCGCGCCGGTGATCCTGCTGTATGGGCGGGTCTACCGCCACGGTGCGCAGGCGCCGCCGACCAGCGCCTTTCTCGGCGGCTATCTTGCCGTCTGGCTCGCTTTCGCGCTGCTCGCGGCCGGATTGCAGGCGCTGCTTGAGCAATTGGGCCTGGTCTCGGCCATGGCCCTGTCGGACTATTGGCTGCGGGCCGGCTTGCTGATCGCCGCCGGAGCCTATCAGCTGTCCCCGCTAAAGGACGCCTGCCTCGCCAGCTGCCGGACGCCGACCGATTTTCTCACTCGCCACTATCGGCCTGGCGCCCTCGGCGCGTTGCGCATGGGGCTGCTCCACGGCGCTTTTTGCGTTGGCTGCTGCTGGTTGCTGATGGCCCTGCTGTTCGTCGCCGGAGTGATGAATTTGGCGTGGATCGCCGCGCTGACCCTGCTCGTCGCGGCCGAGAAACTGCTGCCCGCCGGCCAGTGGATCGCCCGGCTCAGCGGCGCCGTGCTGATCGCCTGGGGCGCCGCCAGCCTGCTCGCCTAGGCCCCGACCAGCTCGCGCCCGATCAGCATGCGGCGGATTTCGTTGGTGCCGGCGCCGATGTCGAGCAATTTGGCGTCGCGGAAATAGCGTTCGACCGGCCAGTCCTTGGTATAGCCCGCCCCGCCCAGCGCCTGGATCGCCTCGCCCGCGACCTTGACCGCGTTTTCGCTCGCCAACAGGATCGCGCCGGCGGCGTCGAACCGCGTTGCCCGCCCGGCGTCGCACGCTTTAGCCACTTGGTAGACGTAGGCGCGCGATGAATTCAGCGCGACATACATGTCGGCGACCTTGGCCTGCATCAATTGAAAACTGCCGATCGCCTTGCCGAACTGCTTGCGCTCGCGGACGTAGGGCAGGACCACGTCGAGGCACGCCTGCATGATCCCGATCT
>JBDSGH010000180.1:0-3203 GCA_039919095.1 Sphingomicrobium sp.
CGGCGTTCACCGCGCGCCGATGGCGTGACCAAGCCAAGATGACCAAGGCGGCCGAGCCGCTGCGCGACGTCATTGCCCGCCACGGCTTGCAGGCGCGAAAATCGCTCGGGCAGAATTTCATTCTCGACCGCCAGTTGCTCAACCGGATCGCGGCCGTGCCCGGTCCGCTGGCCGGGAAGACTGCCTATGAGGTCGGTCCCGGCCCGGGCGGCCTGACCCGCGCCCTGCTCGATGCCGGGGCGCGCGTGGTCACGGTCGAGCGCGACCACCGCTGCCTGCCGGCGCTGGCCGAGCTCGAGCAGGACTATCCTGGACGGCTGGCGGTGATCGAAGGCGATGCGCTGCAAATCGACGAGCAGGTGCACGTGGGCGACGGCGCCCATGTCATCGCCAATCTGCCGTACAATGTCGGGACCGCGCTGTTGCTGCGCTGGCTGCACGGCAGCTGGCCGCCGTGGTGGCGCTCGCTGACGCTGATGTTCCAGCAGGAAGTGGCCAAAAGGATCGTCGCGCGCGCCGACAGCGAGCATTATGGCCGGCTGTCGGTTGCTGCCCAGTGGCGGGCGTCACCGCGGATCGCGCTAACCGTCAACCGCTCGGCGTTCGTGCCGCCGCCCAAGGTCACCTCGGCAGTGGTCCATATCGTCCCGGCGGCGATGCCGGCCGGGGTCGACCCGCTGGTGCTGGAAAAGGTCACCGAAGCGGCGTTCGGTCAGCGCCGCAAGATGCTGCGCTCGAGCCTCAAGGCAATGCCCGGAGCGCTGGACGCTCTGGAGATGCTCGGCATCAGTTCGGAACGCCGCGCGGAAACGCTCAGCGTCGAGGAGTTCGTCGCAGTCGCGAGGGCGTTGAGCTAGTTGGTCTTGGGGCTCGCCGGGATTTTGGCTGAGGCGACAGTCGTCGGGCCGCGGTTGATCGCCGCCGACAGCATGGCGAGCTGCTGGCAGCCGCTCGGGCACAGCTTCTGCAGCTTGACCAGATTGTCCTTGGCCCGCGGCACCGCGCCCAGCTCGACCATTGCTTCGCCTTGCACGACCAGGGCGTCGCGATCGCGCGGCTCGAGCGCCAGCGCCTTGTTGGTAAAGCGGATCGCCTGGCCGAACAGTTTCTGCTTCTGCGCCACGCGCGCCATGACCACGAAAGCGGCGCGATTGCGCGGATCGACCGCAAGGGCGGTTTCGAGCACGTCGTCGGCCTCTGCGAAGCGGCCGGTGACGAGCAGGGTCTCGCCCTGGTGAAGCAATTCCAGCGACCTCGGATTGATCTGGTCGTCGGGCTTTTGGCCAGCGACCGGAGCGGCGAGCATCGTCCCCGCAGCTGCGACCATCAAAATGCGATGCAACCGGCGCATCATCTTCTCCAGTTCGTTCCGGCCTGATCTAGCATGGCCGATTAAGCCGCGCGACGAAAAAGCCATCGGTGCCGTCCTGACCTGGGACCAGCAACCGGCCCATGCCATTCAAACGCCCAGCCTCGATAGGTGTTGCCTGAGCAACCCACGATGAACAGCGGGCGAGGAACGCCGCGACCTGCTGCTCGCCTTCGACCGCCAACACCGAGCACACCGCATAGACCAGCGCGCCGCCCGGCCGGACCAGCTCGGCGCCGATATCGAGGAGGTCGGACTGGACCCGTACCAGCCGTTCGAGCCGCTCCGGGTTCAGCCGCCAGCGCCCTTCGGGATTGCGGCGCCATGTACCGCTGCCCGAGCATGGCGCATCGACCAGCACGACATCCGCGGTGCCTACCCAATCGGCCAGCGCTCCGACTTCGTGGGTCGGATTTAGCAGCCTGGTTTCGATTCTGGCGTGAGCCTTGGCGGCGCGCGGCGCCAGCTTCGACAGACGCGAGCGGTTGGTGTCGGTGGCGAGGATTTGCGCGCCCGGGGCCGCCGCCGCCGCCAGTGCCAGCGCCTTGCCGCCGCCGCCGGCGCACAGGTCAAGCAGGCGCTGCCCGTCGCCCGGTTGGCAGGCCAAAGCGACCAGCTGGCTGCCCTCGTCCTGCACTTCGACCAGGCCCTCGGCATAGGCCGGATGGTCGTCGATCCGCGTGTCGGGCGGGAGCCGCAGACCCCACGGGCTGAGCCGGGTCGGCTGCGCGCCGGGGAATTGGCCGATGAGCGCGTCGCGGCTGGCGCGCGCGACGTTGACCCGAAGATCGAGCGGAGCGCGTTCGAGCAGCGCCGCCCAGTCGGCCGGTTCGACCAGCGACGACAGCTCGCTCGCAAGCCACGCCGGAACAGCCGCGGCGGGACTGCCCCGCTCGGCGTCGCCGATCGCCGGCGGCCCGCGCACAACCCCGAACTGTTGGCGCAGGTCGGGGTCGTCGTCGGCCAGTCCGAGCATTGCCGCGCGGCCGCTGGCCGGGCGCTCGGCCGAGCGCCGGATGGCGCGAAAGACCAGCTCGCGTACTGCCCGGCGATCGCCCGAGCCGGCGTAACGGCGGGTCTTGAAGTAGCGGGTGACGATGATGTCCGCGGGCGGGCCGTCGGAGCGGGCGGAGGCGATCACCTCGTCGAGTATCTCGATCGCTGCCTGCAGGCGGGCCGCGGGCGTCATGAGCTAGCGCGTCGGGTAATTGGGCGCCTCGCGCGTGATGGTCACGTCGTGGACGTGGCTCTCGGACAGGCCGGCGTTGGTGATGCGGACGAACCTGGCACGTTGCTGAAGCTCGGGCACGCTGCTCGATCCGGTGTAACCCATCGACGCTTTGACGCCGCCGACCAGCTGGTGGACGATGTCGCGTACCGGACCCTTGTACGGCACCTGTCCCTCGATCCCTTCCGGAACCAGCTTGAGCTGGTCCTTGATGTCCTGCTGAAAATAGCGGTCGGCCGAGCCACGCGCCATCGCTCCGACCGAGCCCATGCCGCGGTAGCTCTTGTAGGTCCGGCCCTGGTACAGAAAGGTCTCGCCCGGCGCTTCCTCGGTTCCGGCGAGCAACGATCCGACCATCACCGTCGACGCTCCGGCGGCGAGCGCCTTGGCGATGTCGCCCGACGTGCGGATGCCGCCGTCGGCGATGACCGGGACGCCGCTGTCGGCCGCGGCCCGGGCGGCGTCGAGGATCGCGGTCAGTTGCGGCACGCCGACCCCGGCAACGATCCGCGTGGTGCAGATCGATCCGGGACCGATGCCGACCTTGATCGCGTCGGCGCCGGCGCCGATCAGCGCCTTGGCGGCTTCGGCCGTGGCGATGTTGCC
>JBDSGH010000181.1:0-11504 GCA_039919095.1 Sphingomicrobium sp.
CGTGTCACATTCGCAGGAACGACGATGTAACGGGATCGTTCCGGTTTCGCGACAACTCGCCTTTTGATTCAATCGGGCCACCGCTTTATGGCACATCGCTTCCCCGCCGGCAGCGAAAGTTTGCTCCACAATGAAAGCGCTGATCCATCACAACCCGGCGTGCGGCACCTCACGCAAGACGCTGGAAATCCTGCGCGAATCCGGTGCCGAAGTGACCGTCAACGAATATCTCCTGAATCCGCCGAGCCGCGAGGAGCTCAAACAGCTTTACCAGCGCGCCGGGATGTCGCCGCGCGACGGACTGCGCGCCAAGGAACCGCTCGCTGAAGAGCTCGGGCTGGCTGCACCCGGCGTGAGCGACGAAGCGATCCTCGATGCGATGGTCGCGCACCCGATACTGATCAACCGCCCCCTGGTCGAGACCGATCGGGGCGTTCGGCTGTGCCGCCCGCAGGAGCTGGTGCGCGAGATCCTGTGACGGCGGGCGAAGCGCGCGCCTGACAGCGCCGCCGCGCTCGCGCATAATGCCGCCATGAGTCGGCTCGACCCTCGCCTGCTGCTCCAGTGCTACGCCGCTGGCATCTTTCCGATGGCCGACAGCCGCGAGGCGTCCGAGCTGTTCTGGGTCGAACCGCGCAACCGCGCGATCATCCCGCTCGACCGTTTCCATCTGTCGCGCTCGTTGCGCCGGACGCTGCGCTCGAGCCGGTTCGAGGTCACCCACGATGTCGATTTCGGGCGCGTCATCAGCGCCTGCGCTGACCGCGAGGAGACCTGGATCAACGCCGAGATCGAGCGCGCGATGCTGGCGCTCCACGCGACCGGCCACGCCCATTCGATCGAAGTCTGGCCGAGCGGCGACCGGGGCGGCGAACTGGTCGGCGGGCTATACGGGGTGCGGCTCGGCCGGGCGTTTTTCGGCGAAAGCATGTTCAGCACAGTGACCGACGCCTCCAAGGTCGCGCTGGCGTGGCTGGTGGCGCGGCTCAGGGTCGGCGGATTCACTTTGCTCGATTGCCAGTTCATGACCGATCACTTGTCCACGCTTGGAGCGATCAGCGTGACCCGCGCCGATTATGTCGCGTTATTGGCGGCTGCGCTCGGTGGCGGCACTGCGGCCGGCGCCGGCACCGGGCTCGCCTCGAGCGGTGTCGTCGCGGCCGGGTCGGAATCGGTCCGTCCACCCGACGTTGCGCCCGACTTCCTCGCACTCGACCGGTTGCTCGACGCGACCGGCGCGGCGGGCGCCGACGGACCCGCCGGATATGTCATCGCGCAGCTCTTGGGCCAGACATCGTAGACCGGGTGCTCGACCACGTTGAGCGACGGCGATTCCTTGTACAGCCAACCCGAGAAGGCCCGCTGCCACTTGCCATCGGTGCGCTCGACATCGAGCTGGACGAAGGCGCCGGTCAACACCTCATTCTCCCACGGCGCGGTGGTTTCGCAGGCGCGCAGGCGCACCACCACGTCGCGCACCCTGACCGACTGCCCCGGCTTGAGCGTCAGGTCGCGCACGATCCCGTTGCGCTTGTTGAGCAGGCCGAGCACGGCGACCCGCTCTGCCATCGGAGTCACTCCGGCCTCGCCGACCGGAGCCGGGGCGACCTTGGCCGCAGCCGAGCGATTGGCCATAACCTGCTGCGGCTTGTCGCCACGATTGCAGCCACCGGCGGCGAGCGCCAGCGCCACCAGACATGCCGAGAGAGCGCGCACGCTCAGTCGGGCGTCCACGGCTGATAATCTCCGGTCGAGGCGGGGCGGATCTTGCCGCTGCCAAGCGCGCCATCGGGGCGGAAGGCGGCCATCGTCCCGGTCAGGTTCTTCTCCGGCGGCTGGTGAAAGCCGCGCCGCGGCGGAAGCCCCTTGTCGGGCAAGTCGTCGATCGTTCCGCGCAGCCATGCATTCCAGCCCGGCGGGACGTTGCTGCCGTCATTGTCGCCGGCATAGATCACCCAGCGGCGGCGCGGGTCCTTGCGGTGCTGGAAATAGATCGCGCCGAGCTCGTCGCGGCCGACTTCCCGGCCGTAACGACGCGAGAACAGCGACGTCCCGACGGTCGCGCCGTTCCACCAGGTGAAGGTTTTCGACCAGAAGCCCATGCGCGCGGCCTTTGCCGCTTTAGGCTGCGCCGCGCAAGGCAGGCGCAGCGCGAAATCGAGGGCATTCCAACTCGACCCGCGCGGTGGTAAGCGTCGCTGAGCGATCGGCAAAGGGGGACTTGCCATGGCGACCATAGCTGAGACTCTGGGTTCAACCGAGGGCAGGTCCGACGTCCTGTCCGGAACACCGCGGGCGCACGCAGTCGACCGCTGGATCTTCGTCGCGATGGCCGCCTGGTTCATCGCCATCGTGCTCGCCGGGTTCATCCCCGACTCGCAGATGAAGCTCGGGCTGGTTCGGGCCGGGCTGAGGCCGCCATTCCCTCTCGTGCTCCATCTCCATGCCCTGCTCATGGGCTCGTTCCTGCTCGTTCTGCTGGCCCAGACCACGCTGATGGCGACCGGTCACCGCGCCTATCACATGCGCCTCGGGCTGGCCGGCTATGCGCTGGCGGCGCTGCTGGTGGCGGTCGGCCTGGTGCTGGTGCCGACCATGTATCACCAGGTCTGGGAAGGTTCGCAGACCGCCCCGCCGGGCGTGCGCGAAAATATGCAGAAGACCCTGCTGGTGATCGACGACATCATGCTGCTGCAGCTGCGCATCGGCATCCTCTTCCCGCTGTTCCTGGCAATCGCGTTCAAGGCGCGCGGACGCAACGCCGGCATTCACAAGCGGATGATGTTCTTGGCGACGGTGATGGCGATGCCGGCCGGGCTCGACCGCATTCCGTGGCTTCCTTCGTCGATGCCGGCGAGCCCACTCTCGCCCGACCTCTACACCGTGCTCGCGGTCGCACCGATGTTCGTCTGGGATGTCGTTCGCAACCGCTCGGTTCACCCGGCCTACCTGATCTGGCTGGCGGTCAATTTGCCGTTTGCAATCGCCGTGCACGGATTGTGGGACACGCCGTGGTGGCACCAGATGGCGCGCCACATCATGGGCGTCGGCTAGAGTCTGCTACCGGCCCTTCGGGATTAGTGCGGCCACTCGACCGTATCGCCGGCGCGGATGCCGAGCTCGGCCGAGCGCCCACCGGCGATTTCCAGGACCGCGCCGACCGGCTCGCCTGCCGGCACCGGCTCGAGCGACAGTGGTACCGTGTTGGCGGCAATGCGGGCAATCGTGCCGTCGGCGCGGATGAACACCATGTCGAGCGGGATCAGCGTATTCTTCATCCAGAACGCGGCCGGCTGCGGCGGATCGTAGGGGAAGATCATGCCGCGATCGGGGGCAAGCGACCGGCGCTCCATCAGGCCGATTTCCTGCTCCTTCGGGCTGCGCGCAACCTCGACGGTGAAGCGGTGCTGGTGGGTACCTGAGCGGATCGTCAGCGCCACCTGATCGAGACCGGCAGGTGAGCGGTCAAGCAAAGCCGGAGGCGCCCCGCCCGCGGGCGTGCAGGCGGCGGCCCCGGCCACGGCGAGCAGCGCCGCAGCGCCCATCCCTAATGCTGTGCCCGCAACTCGACCGCGGTTAGGCCCTTGGCGCTCGACGCGATCCGCGCCTCGAGCTGCTGGTGCGGCTGGAGCTCGCCCAGCCCGGACTGGCGCACCGTCTCCATGTGGACAAAGACGTCCTCGTCGTTGCCGCCGCAATTGACGAAACCATAGCCCTTGACCCGATTGAACCACTTGACCTCCACCGGCTGGAACTCGCCCGCCGCATCGCTCAGCGCCTTGCGGTCGGCGCGTTCGCCGGCCGAAATGGGCGATTTGGGCTGGACCGGCAAGGCCGTGCTCAGATCGATAGACAGCACGCGCTGGGCCTGCAGGCCGCGTTGCTGGCGCATCGGCACGCATTCGACCACCGCCCCTTCGGGCAGGCTCCTGCGGCCATGTTCGCGCAGAACGCTGAAATGAAGCAGGATGTCGCCTTCCAGGTCGTCGCTGACGAGGAAGCCGAAACCGCGGGTCGCGTCGAACCATTTCACGCGGCAGCTGACCGGCTCCATTTCAGACAATATTTCGGAGTCGCCCGGCGGAATCCCTACCGACGGGCTGTCTGGCGCAAGTTGGGCACTGCTACGCTGCACCGGCCCAGTCTAACATGGCTTCCCCAGTCGGCAAAACGACAATTAAATTTTCGTTATTCAGCACCCTCGGCCAGTCCCTCCGGATCGACCTCGGCGCCCGGCGCGAGGTCGACGATCGCCCGCGCCAAGCCGAAACCGTGCCCGGCCCGAACCATCGCCGAAAGCGCTCGCTGGCGCGTTTTGGGGTCGGCCGGCTGGGTCGCGAACGGCCCGATCCGCCGCCGCCGGGCGAAATGCAATGCGGATTCGACCCGCTCGGTCCGGGCGAGGTCGCGCGCGGCGGCGCCATCCGCTTCCTCGACCCCGGCAGTGCGCAGCGATTGCTCGATCCGCCGCAAACCATAGCCGCGGCCGGTAAGCGAGCGCGACTTCGACAAAGCGAAAGCGGCGTCGTCGACATAGCCGAGGGCCGCGAAGCGCTCGGCAATCGAGTCCAGGTCGGCTTCCGCAGCGCCGTCCCAGCCGCGCTCGCGCAGCTTGCGCACGAGGTAGGTTTTGAGCTTGGCCCGGGTCGTCGCGAAGCGCCCGACATAGCTTAAAGCCAGCTCATTGAGCTTCCCGGAATCCAGCGGCGGGCGCGGTTTGGGTTGCTTGCCGGAACGCATGCGCCCTTTCTGGACGCACTCTTTCCAGCGTTCCAGTGGCTTTTAGAAATCGGCGATTTCCGCGCCCGGTGCCTCGTCGCAACTGTGTGGCTCCAGACCGATTCACCCTCGTGAAGGAGCAGTCGTGTCGTCCGTTCCAGCGCCAAGCGCACCGAGGCCCGCCGGGCAGCCGCGAACACTTCACCGACCGAACCAATCTAGTTGGCAGCCCAGCGTTAGGCCTGCGAATGTCCGCAATGGGTCGAAACCGGACGTTAGGCCCGCCACCCTTCAAAATCTTGCCTCAGACTCCGGCCCTGAGATCATGGGAAACCGGCATGGTTCGAGCGGACGTTCCTGGCCGGCCGTCGCCCCCGGCGCCTGCATTCGCTCTGGCGCGGCCCTTTTTGTGCCACACTCGCCAACCATCACAAAGCGTGGCTGGTTCATATTCCAGCCACTCGGGAGGCCACACCAAGGCTGCCAGACTATCAGCTTAGTGAGGAGGGAACCGCGTGCTCGATCAAAAGCCAGCGATCGAACCCGTCCCGGCATCCCCGGATGCACTTGCTCCTCCCGGCGGAACGCCCAGCGTCGACGCTCACCCCCGCCGCATTGCCAATTTCGAGACTCTGGGCGAAGCGCTGGACTATGCCGCCGGCGGCCTGCGTGGGCTGAACTTCCACGACGCCCGCGGCACCTTGGTCCGCACCTATCCATATTCCGAGCTGCGCGACGACGCTCTCGCCCATGCCCAGCGATTCATCACCCTCGGCCTCAAGCCTGGTGATCGCTTGGCCTTGATTGCCGAAACCGGGGCCGAGTTCGCCGCCGTTTTCTTTGGCGCCGTTTATGCCGGGCTGTGGCCGGTACCGCTGCCCTTGCCGACCAGCTTTGGCGGCCGCGAAGCCTATGTCGAGCAATTGAAGGTCATGCTGACCAGCAGCGACCCGGCCTTGTTCCTGTTCCCGGCCGAGATCGCCGAATTCGCCGGCGCCGCCGCCGCCGAGCTCAGCGTTCCGGCGCGCGAGTGGGAGACCCTGGCCGACATCGAGCCGGCCGCCGTCGACCTTCCGACCGTCGGCACCGACGAGATCGCCTACCTGCAATATTCGAGCGGCTCGACCCGCTTCCCGCACGGCGTCGCTGTCACCCACCGCGCTTTGCTCGACAACCTTCGCGCCCACGGCGTCGGCCTGGCCATGGCCGACACCGACCGGGTGATCTCGTGGCTGCCCTGGTATCATGACATGGGCTTGGTCGGCTGCTTGCTGTCGCCGGTCGCCAACCAGATTTCGGTCGACTATCTCAAGACCGAGGATTTCGCCCGCCGCCCCCTGGCGTGGCTCGACCTCGTCACCCGCAACCCCGGCACGACGGTCAGTTACTCGCCAACCTTCGGCTACGACATTTGCGCGCGGCGGACATCGACCCAGACCCACGTCGCCGACCGCTTCGACCTGTCGCGCTGGCGCATCGCCGGCAATGGCGCCGACATGATCCGCCCCGACGTCATGCAGGCGTTCGTCGACGCCTTCGCCGAAGCCGGTTTCAAGGCCAGCGCCTTCTGCCCCAGCTACGGCCTCGCCGAAGCGACCCTCGCCGTATCGCTGATGCCGCCGGGCGAAGGCATAAGGCTCGAGCTGGTCGAGGAAACCGAGCTGTCGGGCGCCGAGACCCGCGATCGCGAGCGGCCGCGCCGCTTCCGCGCCATCGTCAATTGCGGCCGCCCGGTGACCGGCATGGAAGTCGAGATTCGCGATGACAGCGGCGCCCTCCTCCCCGAGCGCGGCATCGGCAAGCTCTGCGTCCGCGGCGCCAGCGTCATGACCGGTTACTTCCGCGATGAAGAATCGACCGCCGCCTGCCTCTCCGCCGACGGCTGGCTCGACACCGGCGACATGGGATACCTTTCGGGCGGCTACATCTTCATCGTCGGCCGCGCCAAGGACATGATCATCATCAACGGCCGCAACCACTGGCCGCAAGACATCGAGTGGGCGGTCGAGCAGATCCCGGGCTTCAAGGCCGGCGACATCGCCGCCTTCGCCATCACCGCTTCGTCGGGTGAGGAGACCCCCGCCGTCCTCGTCCACTGCCGCGTCACCGACCCGCATGAGCGCGGCCGCCTGCGCGACGACATCCGCGAGCGGGTCCGCGCCATCACCGGCATCACCCCGGTGGTCGAGCTCGTCCCGCCGCGCACTTTGCCCCGCACCAGCTCGGGCAAACTTAGCCGCACCAAAGCCCGCAACTTGTACCTCAGCGGCGACATCGTCCCCTACGACATCGCGGCTTAGCGCCGTCCGGTCTTGCGAAGCGACGGTCGCGAGTCTACCTCGCGCTCGGCACAGGAGTGTAGCTCAGTTGGTAGAGCATCGGTCTCCAAAACCGAGGGTCGTGGGTTCGAGTCCCCCCACTCCTGCCAATGCGCGACTGAGCTTGAAGACTCGGCCCTTAACCCTTGAACCCAACCACCCCACCCGCTAAGTGACCCCAAGCTCCGCTGCCCAACCGGGCTCGCGGAGCGTTTTTCTTCCTGAAAGAGGCGGGCACGGCACAGTGGCGAAAGTTTCCCCCGGCGAATTCATTCGGCAGGTCCGCGCCGAAACCGCGAAGGTCGTGTGGCCGACCCGCAAGGAAACGGTCACCACCACGATCATGGTGATGATCATGACCGGCATGCTCGCCATCTTCTTCTTCGGCGTCGACGCGGTGTTCAACTCGATCGTCAAATTCCTCGTCGAACGCATCGCTTAGGATCATCTGAACAATGTCTCGCTGGTACATCATTCACGCTTATTCGGGCTTCGAGAACAAGGTCCGCGATTCGATCAATAGCGAGGCCAAGCGCCTCGGCCTGACCGCGCTGGTCGAGGAAGTCGAAGTGCCGACCGAAAAGGTCACCGAGATCCGCCGCGGCAAAAAGATCACCTCGGACAAGAAATTCTTTCCCGGCTACGTCCTCGCCCGGCTGCAGATGAACGACGACGTCTATCACTTGGTCAAGAACACCCCCAAGGTCACCGGCTTCTTGGGCCCCAACGGCAAGCCGCAGCCGATCACCGAAGCCGAAGCCGCCCGCATCCTCAACACCAAGGACGAAGCGGCGGCGGCGGCCCCCAAGCAAAAGATCAGCGTCGACTACGAAATCGGGGATTCGGTGAAGGTGCTCGATGGGCCATTTGCGAGCTTCAACGGGCTTGTCGAGGAACTGGATTTCGACCGCAGCCGGGTGAAGGTGTCAGTGAGCATCTTCGGCCGCGCGACTCCCGTTGAGCTCGAGTTCGAACAGGTCGAAAGGGTCAAGTGACCCTTTCGTCATCCCGGACCTGATCCGGGATCCACCTCCAAGAGGGCCGCTTCGGCGGCCCTTTTCCTTTGCGTGACGTTCCGGAATTTCAGGCCACAGTCAGCTTTCCGGAAACGCGGATGCGGTCTTTGACCCTAGCCTTGCCTCGAACTCAGGGAGAGTTGTTGGTCGACCGGCTGTGAGTCCTTTGACCGCGCTCTCCAACGTCGTGAGCGCAGTTTTGGCGATTCCTAGTGGAGCAGCGGAAACACCAAGACTGTCATCGAACCTCGCGACTAGGCTCTTCGAAGAATTTCGCCCTTGGGTGGGTGTGCGAGAACGTGTCGCCAGCCGCCTCAAAACAATCGTTGCCAACGACAACTTCATAACCCGCTTGTCGAAAGCCCTCGCTCAAACCGCCTGCGCCGCAGAAGAGATCGATGACAGTTTTGGTGCCCACGGCGCGAGTTCCCCTTACGAACGTTTAGCCACAGCTAAGCCAGTCTAGCTAGTGCAAGGCTATAGAACAGAAGTAGAACGTTGTGGATAACATTCCGATCCAATTCCAACTAATGTACACCCAGTGTGGCAATAGAGACTCACAGTGAATTCGACCTCTGCCGTCCGATCGGCAAACATGCGTGCTATCCGGTCGAAGGATACGAAACCGGAATTGCAAGTGCGCCGCCTGGCGCATGCCATGGGCTTAAGGTTCAGACTTCACCGTTCAGATTTGCCGGGCAAACCTGACCTCATCTTTCCTCGGCATCGTCTCGTTCTCTTCGTGCATGGCTGCTTTTGGCACGGGCATGGATGCAAGCGAGGGGGGCGAGGCCCGAAGTCAAACACGGACTACTGGGGGCCAAAGATTGAGCGAACTCGAGCGAGAGACGCATCTGCCCAGCAAGACCTTGAAACATTGGGCTGGCGCGTCGCAGTCGTGTGGGAATGTGAGCTGACGGACAGTGAATGGATCAGATCGCGAATTCGCGCGGCAATCTTCGATGCAGCATTATCCACAGCTAAGACCGGCAACCCCGCCGAAGCAATGGCGAAGGTGTCCGTCCGCTGCTAATCCTTGTGCCGGAGGATATTCGAATGAAGCGTGCTGCCGCCCTCGACGATCGTCAGGGAATGATCCCAATCGACCTCCCACCTGGGCCCCGGCTGTCGAGCGACGAGCGGACCCGAGACGAACTGCTGGCGATAGTCGAAACGCTGGCGTCGGCCAAAACTCAGCCGTGGAGTGTGCGGTTGCTCGGTTGGCAGTTACGCCGGTTCGAAACGCTCAAGCAGTTGCTGACACCGCTCGAAGCCGCTGCGCTGACGGCCCGCTTCGAAGCCGAGCTCGAACGCCTGGGGCCGCCGGAAGACTGAAACTCAAACAAACAACTGTCCTACAGCATACCAGATAGGTTAATCCTCCGCGACTCGGAGGATTGGCTTATGACTTGGGGTTGTACCAGTCGGGGTAAAACGCCTCGCGCTTCTGGCGTTAGGTTTGTTAAGTTCCGAAGAATCTAAGGAGTGTTTTCGCCCGCCTCACTCCGCGCCCGCCTCACTCCGGGCGCCGCTCCCCTCCCATCCACGCTCCACGCCCCCGGTCCCGAAAACAGCAGATAGAGGAACATGATGCAGAACAGGATGGCGAGTTCGCCTTTGTTGGCGATTGGGAACGGGCTTTGGGGGGCGTGGATCATCCAATAGCCGACCGCCATTTCGCCGGCGGCGAGGAAGGCGGCGGGGCGGGTGAACCAGCCGACCAGGATCATGACGCCGACGATGAGCTCGATCACTCCGGCCACGCCGAACAGGCTGGTCAATGCCTGCGGGCCAGGCGCGGCGCCGGGCGGGAAGCCGAACAGCTTGACCACTGCGTGGCCGATGAACAGCAGAGCGGTGACGATCCGCAACACGCCGAGCGCTTGCGACTCATAGCGGGCGAAACTGGTCGACGGGATCATCGCTTGCTCCTCGGGCTCGGGATCGGGATGGGGATCGGGACTGGTCTGGCGGGCATTTAGCGATCCCGGGCGGGGCGCGACAAGGGCGGCGGGTTTTCGACCAAAGGGGGGCTAAGGCCTTCCAACCGGCGGGCTTCTGACGGCTTTGTCATTGAGCCGACCCAATGCCGTCCCTAGAGGCGGCGGGTGATTGCGATTCGCTTCCTCGTCCAGCTGCTGACCGTGGCGAGCTTGTCGATCGCTGTGCTGGGCAGCGCCGGTTGCTCAGGGAAATCGGATTCGGCGGCGGGAGGCCCGGGCGGCCGCGGCGGGCCAACCCAGGTCGGCTTCGTCGTCGTCCAGCCGAGCGCGGTGCCGTTCCAGACCGAGCTTGGCGGGCGCACGGTGGCGCTCGAGACTTCCGAGGTCCGGCCGCAGGTCAATGGCCTGATCCGCGCCCGGTATTTCACCGAAGGCAGTTACGTCCGCCAGGGCCAGCCTCTGTTCCGAATCGACCCCAGCCTCTATCAAGCGGCGGTCAACCAGGCGGCGGCCAATGTCGCCAGCGCCCGCGCTTCGGCCGACGCAGCGCAGGCCCGCGCCAACCGCTACCGGCCGCTGGCGGCGATCGAAGCGGTGTCGAAGCAGGATTATACCGACGCCGCGGCTCAGGTGCGCTCGGCCCGTGCCAATGTCGCTTTGGCGGGCGCGGCGCTTCAGACCGCCCGGATCAACTTGCGCTTCACCTCGATCCCGGCGCCGATCAGCGGGCGCATCGGCCGCTCTTTGTTCACCGTCGGGGCGCTGGTCACGTCGAACCAGGCCGATCCGCTGGCGGTGATCCAGCGGGCCGACCCGATCTATGTCGATATCCAGCAATCGTCCGCCGACTTGCTGACGCTCAAGCGCGCGCTGGCCGGCGGCGGCGTTTCCCCGGGCAGCACCCAGGTTCATTTGAAGCTCGAGGACGGCAGCGACTATGGCTACACTGGCACCGTCCAGTTCTCGGAGCAGATCGTCGACCTCAGCACCGGCACGGTGACGCTCCGGGCTCGCTTCCCCAATCCGCAGGGCGTGCTGTTGCCTGGCATGTTCGTCCAGGCGCTCTTCACCCAGGCGGTCGACTCCAACGTCTTCCTGGTGCCGCAGGCCGCGCTCCAGCGCGACATCGGCGGCGACGCGTTCGTGTGGGTCGTCGGGGCCGGCAACAAGGCTGAGCGGCGCAAGGTCGTCGCCGCCCGCACCTTCGGCACCAACTGGGTGGTGTCGTCGGGATTGAGCGGCGGCACCAAAGTCATCACCCAAGGCACCGCCAATCTGAAGTCGGGGGCGCCGCTCAAGCCGGTGCCGGCCAGCGCCCCGCAGAAGATCGTTCCTGGCAAGCCGGGAGGCGGTACGCCGGGCGCCCGGCGCGGCGGCGGCTAGGCCTTGTCGCGGATCTTCATCGATCGTCCGATTTTCGCCTGGGTGCTGGCGATCGTCGTCATGCTCGCCGGTCTGGGCGCCATCCTGACGCTGCCGATCGAGCAATATCCCGACGTCGCGCCGCC
>JBDSGH010000182.1:0-4023 GCA_039919095.1 Sphingomicrobium sp.
GACGAAATAACAATTGGTCGTCGACGGTCGCATTGGCGGAATTGCGCGGGCTCGATCCGGCGCGGCTCCGCGCCGGCGGCAGCGCGCCGCTCGGTTTCGTGCTGGTCCGCGAAGCCGGCCGCTTCGATTGCCGCGGGACTGGGGGGCGCTCTGCAGCGCGGGGCGAGTGCAGCTTTTCGCCCGATCCCGTTTTCTCCCAGTTCCTTGCTAGCCGCGGCATCGGCCGGCCGAGCCGAGACCAGGCCTATGCGCTGGCGATGAGCAATGTCGGCCGCGGCCATGTCGAAGCGCTCGCCGCCAACCATTACCCGACCCCGACCATCGACCAACTGGTGGCGATGGGCATCCACGGCGCCAGCCCGCGCTTCATCCAGGAGCTGGCGTCGATCGGCTATCGGTTGCGGTCGGCCGACGATCTGGTGGCCTTCCGCATTCATGGCGTCGATGCCGGCTATATAAGGGCGATGGCGGCAGCCGGAGCGCCGTTCCGCAATCTTGCCGCCGACGAGCTGGTCGCGTTCAGGATCCACGGCGTGTCGCCCGAGCTGGTCAGTACCTACAGCCGACTCGGGACCCGCGGGCTCGATCGCGACGGCATGCTGGCGATGGCGATCCACGGGGTGACCCCGCGCTTTATCGAGGATCTCGCGCGCCTCGGTTATCGCGGCCTCGCCGCCGACGAGCTGGTCCAGATGCGCATATTCGGGGTGACCGCGGACTATATCCGCTTGCTCAATCAACCCGGCAAAAGCCGCCTGTCGGTCGAGCAACTGGTCCAGAGGCGAATCCTCGGGCCCGGCCCGCGTGGGCGCTGACGGGCGGCCGGCCGTCAAGCCCTCTGTCGCGACCGCCAAAGCGATGGTTGGCGTTGGGCCGAGGCTTCGCAATGTCGGGCATGCTACTGATTTCCGGGAGAGTTTCCTTTATATACCATCGCGATATGGCTCCACTGACTGACCGGTTCGTCGCGATCGTAGGCGCCCCGCGGTGCGGGACGACATCGCTGTCCGACTTTCTCAGGCAACACCGGGACGTGAGTTTCTCGGCGGTGAAGGAGCCGCACTTCTTCTCCCAATTCGATCTCAATTCCTGCTCCGACAGCCAATTGCGCGAGCGGATCGAGACCGACTACCTCGCCCGCTATTTTCCCGATTATCCGGGCAATGGCGCAGTCCTGGCCGAAGCGTCGGTGTCCTATCTCTACCGGCCCGAGCAGATGTTGCCGATCCTGAGGATGTGGCCAGAGGCGAAATTCATCATCGCCATCCGCGACCCGATGGAGCTGTTGCCGTCGGTCCACCGCCGGCTGCTCTATATCGGCGACGAGGTCATCACCGATTTCTCGCGCGCCTGGTCGCTGGTCAGAGAACGGCGCCAAGGCCGCAATATCCCGCGCAGCTGCGTCGATCCGCGGTGGCTTTACTATGACGAGATCGGGCGGCTCGGTAAGCATGTCGAGGAGTTCATCTCGGTGGTTGGCCGCGAACGCTGCTTGATCGCCGTGTTCGACGATCTCGCCGCCGATCCGTCCGCGGTTTACCGGTCGGTGCTGGAGTTCGTCGGGTTGCCCGACGACGATCGCCAGGATTTCGCGCCGCAGAGAGCCAGCCGGGGCTATAAGAGCGGCCGCCTGCAGCGTCTGCTGAAGCGGCCGCCCAAGGCGATGCGCAGCTATTTTGCCGGCGAGCAATATCGCCAGCGGGTCAAGTCGCTCGACCGGCCGGACGGGATCAGCTCGCGGGTGGCGACGGCGATCCTGGCCGCGCGCAAGCGCGTGCTGCGGTGGAACATCACCGACGCACCGCCGATCGTGGTCGAGGAAGCGGTCCGCAAGAATATCCGCGAGTTTCTGAAGGACGACGTCGAGCGTTTGTCGCGGCTGATCGGCCGCGACCTCAGCCATTGGCTCGGCAATGGCCGGCGGGCCAAGCAGGAACGCGCCGCCTGACCAGCCGCCGATGCTCCGGGCGAAACCCACGGTTTGAGCGCGGCGCGCGCTTGGGGCTCCAAATCATCGCGTCAGGGAATGGAGGCCCGAGCCGGAATCGAACCGGCGTGCGAGGATTTGCAGTCCTCTACGTAACCACTCCGCCATCGGGCCGAGGCGTGGCCATGTCCCCGACATCGCGCCCGCGGTCAAGGTTCGACCTGCCGCCGGCCTGCCCGCCAGGCGCCTGCGCCCGGCGGCACTCAGCCAAAAGCGAATAAAATCAGCCAACATTCGACCAACGGTGGTTGGCGTTGCGGCAGGGGGTCGATATGACCAGCCTTGCATCCACGGTGTATTAGCGGCATATTACAGCTATGACGGTTCAGGTTCCAATTCCCGATTACGCCGCCGCCCGGCGCGCGATGATCGAGAGCCAGTTGCGCCCGGTCGGGGTCAATGACGCCGCCGTGCTCGAGGCGATGGATGCGGTTCCGCGCGAGCAATTCGTGCCCGAAGGCGTGCGGCCCTTGGCCTATGGCGACCGCTCGTTGGAGCTGGGTGGCGGGCGCTATCTGGCGGCGCCGGCGGTGCTCGGCCAATTGCTGACCCAAATGGCGCCGGTGCCAGGCGAGCGCGCGCTGCTGATCGGCGGCGCGACCGGCTATGCGGCCGCGGTGCTGGCCCGCATCGGCTGCCGGGTAACCGCGCTCGAAGGCGACCCGCGGCTGGCCGCGCGCGCCCGTGAACTCGGGGTCGAGACGGTCGAGGGGCCGCTTGCCGCCGGCCACAAGGCGGGCGCGCCCTACGACCTGATCCTGATCGACGGCGCGGTCGAGCAGCTGCCCGAGGCGATCATCAAGCAATTGGCGGAGCGCGGACGGCTCGGCGCGGCGCTGCTCGACCGGCGAGTGGCGCGATTGATTGTGGGCCAGAAAGTTGCTGGAGCGTTTGGATACCGCTCGATTGCCGATGCCGGAGTGGCTCCGCTGCCCGGCTTTTCACGGCCGCCAGCGTTCAGTTTCGAAAGGTAAGAGCGGTGTTGCGTAAGTTTGCAGTGGCGGCATTGGCGACGTTTATGAGCGGCACGGCGTCGGCCGATACGCTGCGCGAGGCGCTGGTTTCGACCTATGCCTCCAACCCGACGCTGACCGGCCAGCGCGAATCGCTGCGCGCCACCGACGCCAATGTCGCGATTGCCCGCGCCGCCGGCCGTCCGCAGGTCAGCGCCGCGGTCGGTCTCAACCGCGACCTGACGCGGAGCGGAATCCTCGACACCGGCGGCAAGGGACCCAACGCCTCCGTCGGGGTCGATTTGAGCTATCCGCTGTTCAACGGCGGCAGCGTGCGCAACAGCGTCAAGGCCGCCAAGACCCGGGTCGAAGCTGGCCGGGCGACCTTGCGCGCGGTCGAAGGCGACGTGTTTACCGAGGCGGTGTCGGCCTACATGGACGTGATCCGCGACCGCGCGATCGTCGAATTGAACGCCAATAACGTGCGCGTGCTGACCACCAACCTTGAGGCGACCAGCGACCGCTTCGAGATTGGCGACCTGACCCGGACCGACGTCGCGCAGTCCGAAGCGCGGCTCCAGCTCGGGCGGTCGCAGCTGGCGACCTCGCAGGGCCGGGCGTCGGCCAGCGAAGAGAATTATCGCCGGGTCATCGGCAAGCGCCCCGCCAGCCTGGCGCCGCCGCCGCCGCTGCCACCGCTGCCGGCCACTCCGGAACAAGCGGCGCAGATCGCGCTGGCCAACAATCCCGACCTGGTCGCCGTCAACCGCCAGGCGTCGGCCGCCGGCTATGACGTCAACGTCGAGCGGGCGACGCGCCTGCCAACGGTATCGGGCGCGGTCAGCGGCACCTATGTCAATGCGCTCGGCGGCAATTCTGGACCGCTGCCGAGCACCGGGACCCAGACCACCGCCGGGTTCAACGCCCGCGTTCCGCTTTACCAGGGCGGCCTTCCCGCGGCGCGGATCCGGGCGGCGCAGGCGCTCGAGGGCCAGGCGCTCGAGCAGACCGTTGCGACCGAGCGGGCGGTAATCTCGACCACCCGCTCGGCGTTCGCGCTGTACCGCGCGGCGCAGGATGCGA
>JBDSGH010000183.1:0-4090 GCA_039919095.1 Sphingomicrobium sp.
CTGCCGCCGACCGTGATGCAGCCCAGCCACCAGGCGCTGATTGAACAACTATCGGCAAGCCGCGATTTCGATGCGACCTACCGCCGCCAGCAGATTGCGGTTCACGATGAGGCGCTCAAGCTCCACAGCGTGTATGCAGCGCGCGGACGGAGCCCGACGCTGCGTCCGGTCGCGGCCAATGCGGCGGCGATCACCCGCCAGCATCTGGCGCAATTGCGGAGATTGTAATGCGAGCTTGGCCGTTCCTGATTGCCGCCGCCGCGCTGGCCGGCTGCTCCGCGCTTCCGTCGGGGCCGACCAATGTTTCCGGACAATGGGGCGGGCCGCACATCAGCTTGCTGCTCGAAGGCGGCCTCGGTCAGATCGAATATGATTGTGCGTCGGGGACCATTGATACCGTGATTTACCCCGGCAAGGATGGCCATTTCACCGCTTCCGGCACCCACCGCACCGGACAAAGCGGGCCGATTCGCGTCGGCCAGTCCTTCATCAGCCACCAGGCGCTCTATTCGGGCACGATCGACAAGGAAACGATGACCTTCGAAGGCCGGCTTGAGGATGGCACCGTGCTTGGTCCGTTCAGCCTGACCCACGGCTCTAGGGGCGAACTGACCCGCTGCCTGTGACGGTCAGAACCCGAGGTTGAGCCGCATGCCCAGATTGTCGATGCCGGGATTCTGCCGACCGAACAGCTGGGCGTGGCTCATGTGGACCCAGCTCGCCTCGACCCCGAGCCGCTCGCTGAGCTGGTAGCCGATGCCGAGCTCCGGCTCGAACAGCACCCGCGACCCGAAAGCGATGCGATCGGTGCGCTGTAAATTGCCGGCCGAGCCGTTGTGGACGGCGATGCCCAGCCCCGGCCGCACATAGAGTTGGCGGCCGAACTTGGCCGAAACTCCGGCGGCCGCGTAGCTGGTGTCGCCGGCGGTGTTGAGCGCGCCGAACGCATAGGGCTGCAACGGTGTCCGGCCGATCCGGTCGCCGCGCCAGCCGAGCTGGAGATCGAGGCCCTGTTCAAAGCCGCTCTTGGTCAACGGGGTGTCGACGTCGTGGACATATACTCCCCCGAACAGCTCGCCGGCATAAGCCGGTGCGGGCGCCGCGATGGCCAGGGCCAAGCTGCTCAAAGATAACGCAATACGCTTCACGCGGCTTCTCCAGATGGTTCGGAGGCATCAATGCTCGGCCGGCCAATTCGTGCCGCAGTGGCGAGACTGTCAGCCACCACCCTGCCAGGCGCGGATCGCATCGCTCGGCGCCAGCAGCATCAGCACGTTGAGCGTGAGATTGTCGCGGATGACGAACAGCGGCACCAGTTCGAGCACGACGACGATTGCCAGCGCGGCCCACAAGGGCAGCTTGCGCGCGGCGAAGAAACCGATCGCCATCATCGCCGCGTCCGACATCGAATTGAGCACGCTGTCACCGGTGTAACCGATGGCGGTCGTCGCTTCGCGGTAGCGGTCGATGATCAGCGGCGTGTTCTCGACCACTTCCCATGTCACTTCGACCAGCAAGGCGATCAGGAAGCGGTACTCGACCGGCCACTTGCGGGCGACCAGCCACAGGGCCGCATAGAATAGGAAGCCGTGAACCAGATGGCTCGGGCTGTACCAGTCGGCCAGCATCTGGCTGGTGCGCGGGCTGAGCGCGCTCGGTTCCCACAGCGCGACCGTGCCGCAGGTACAGATCGGCGGGCGCCCCATCGCCAGCAAAATGGCCGCGGTCGCGACCAGTATCAGGAGCGCCCCGAGGGCGGCATGCGATCGCTTGGTCATCGTTCGCAGGCTTAGCAGAGCCTGACCGCTTGCAAAGCGCGGCGGTTCGAACGATCACGCGATCCATGTTGCGCGCTTATGGACCGGACTGTGACGGGAGCATCATCCGCGCCGAGCATAATCTGATTCCGCCCGGTGCGACGTGGATCGATCTCGAAGAGCCGACGCGCGAAGAAGAAGATCTGGTCGAACGGACTATCGGCCACAATGTACCGACCCAGCTGGAGCTGGCCGAGATCGAGCCATCGAGCCGCCTGTTTGAGCGCGACGGCGCTTTGTACATGACGCTAAGCGCGCTGTTCGGCGTGGCTGAAGGCAAGCCGTCGACCACTCCGATCGGCTTCGTCCTCGCCAGCAACCGGCTGGTCACGGTGCGTTACGCGACTCCCAAGCCGATCCGGGCGTTCACCGAGCATGTCTGCCGCGAACCCGAGCTGGCGCGCGACGCGCTAACCGTCATGGTCCGGCTGCTCGATGCGATCATCGATCGGCTGGCCGACGAACTGGAAGCGGCCGGCACGGCGCTCGAAAAAGTCTCGGGCCTGATCTTCGACCCGGAGATCGCCGAGCGGCGCATCCCGGCAACGCGGCTGACCGCCCTGCTGACGGGCATCGGCCGGACCCAGACGCTGCTTGCCAAAATCCGCGAAACGCTGGTCAGCACCGGGCGGCTACTGAGCTTCCTCGGCGCATCAAGCGTGTTCCACGACGACCGCAATGTCGACTCCCGCAACCATCTTTCGAGCCTGACCACCGACGTCAATTCGCTGATCGATCACAGCAGCTTCCTGGCCGACAATCTGACCTTTCTGCTCGATGCCGCGCTCGGCCTGATCAGCATCGAGCAGAACGCCGGCATGAAACTATTCTCGTGGGTCGCTTTGGTGTTCTTGCCGCCGACCCTGGTGGCCGGGGTTTACGGCATGAATTTCGAATATATGCCGGAGCTCAAATGGCTCCACGGCTATCCCTGGGCGCTGGCGCTGATGGTCGCGAGTGCGGTGTTTCCCTTGTGGTACTTCAAACGGCGGGGCTGGATCTGACCCCGAGCGACTAGTCGCGCAGCAGCATCGGCGCAGAATCGGCCGCGGACACCGCGATTGTATCGACCGCGTCGGCGGCATCTTGCTTGGGCGGCGCACCGCGCCGGCGGGCAAGCGCCGCATAAGCCAGCGCGAGATGGCCAGCGACTTCGATTCCGTCGCCATCGTCCTTGTTGAACACGGCGGAGCGCGCTTCTGCGGCGCGCCGGCGGAAATATTCGTAATCGTGGGCCATGCCCGGATTCTACAGCGAAACAATGACAGAATGGAGTCGCCCGCCGTCATTCGGGCGCGGCGCTTCTTCCGTTTGGCGCAACCGGAACCGCATCCGGGCCGTTCCAGCTTCATGACCAAGACAAACGGCAAGGAAAAGAGCGCCTTCGAGCGGATCGGATGCCAGATATCCTCGCGCGCTTCTGATATCTCGGCCAACCCGATCGCCCAGCTGGCCGTGATTGTGGTCTGCGGCGGCTGGTTCCTGGTCGGCCTCCAGGCGGACATCCTGACCGCCGTGCTGTCGATCCTCGCCATCTCGCTCAGCCAGATGGTGCTCAACCGCCAGAACGAGCGCGAAGCCGACGCCCACCGGCGCGACGTCGCGATGCACGCCAAGATCGACGAACTGGTCATCGCAATGAAGGGCGCGCGCAACGAGATGGCCGGGATCGAGGAGCTCGATGAAGAGGACATCGCGGAGCTGAAGGAGGATTTGCAGCAGGCGATCGAGACGGTCGAGGACGAGCCCGACGGGACGCCCGAACGGGAAACCGCCGAACACGAGCTCGACGAGGCCAGCAAGAAGCTGTCGGCGGGCGAGGCCCGCTCCGGCAAGGCGCGGCGCGAAGCACTGTCCCGCTAGGCCATGGCGATCATTGCGGCGGCTTGCTAAGGGCGCTGGACCACCGCGTGGGCCCAACATTTTCAAGGACGCCTCATGATTCCGACTGGCCAGGATAGTCTCAACACCCGGTCGACGCTGACCGTCGGATCGAAAACCTACGCTTATTATTCTCTGGCCAAGGCGGCCGAACAGCTCGGCGATATTTCCCGCCTGCCGTTCTCGATGAAAGTCCTGCTGGAAAACCTGCTGCGCTTCGAGGACGGCGTGACGGTCACTCGCCAGGACCTCGAAGCAATGGTCGAATGGCAGAAAGAGCGGCGCATCGCGCGCGAGATCCAGTACCGCCCGGCGCGGGTGCTGATGCAGGATTTCACCGGCGTGCCGGCAGTGGTCGACCTGGCCGCGATGCGCGATGCGATGAAGAGCCT
>JBDSGH010000184.1:0-4060 GCA_039919095.1 Sphingomicrobium sp.
CCGATTTCGAACCCGATTCCTACCCCGGCATGCGGGTCAATTCGCCCGACCGGGCGATCATCATCGGCCGGTTCGTTGGGCCGACGCTGGCCAAGCGAGGGCTGAACACACAGATTCTCGATTACGACCACAATTGGGACAATCCGGAGATGCCGTGGACCGTGCTGTCCGATCCGACCGCCCGAAAATACGTCTCCGGCGTCGCCTGGCATTGTTACGAAGGCGACGTGCCGGCGCAGTCGCAAGTCCACGACGCATTTCCCGACAAGGACAGCTGGTTCACCGAGTGCTCGGGCGGTGAGTGGTCGCCGAAATTTGGCGAGACGCTCGGCTGGATGACCGACAAGCTGATCATCGGCGGCGCCAATAATTGGTCGCGGGGCACGCTGCTGTGGAACCTCGCGCTCGATCCCCAGCACGGGCCGCACAAGGGCGGATGCGGGGACTGCCGCGGCGTGATCACGATCGATCCGGTGGCCGGCACGATCACGCGCAATGTCGAATATTATGTGCTCGGGCACGCGAGCCGCTACGTGCTGCCGGGTGCCTGGCGGGTGGAGACAATCACTCAGGGGCCAGGGATCCAGGCGTCGTCGTTCCTCAACCGGGATGGCAGCCGGGTCGCGATCCTGCATCGGACAGCGGGCGATGCACCGGTCGTCCTGGCGATCGATGGCCGACGGTTCGTGGTTCCGCTTGCTAACGGCGCCGTCGCAACTCTCCGCTGGCGGTGACCGCAAGCTTTGGCAGCCGCCGCACCCTGCTGGCTTTTGCGGCGGTCACCAGCCTGTTCTTCGCGTGGGGCTTCATCACGTCCAACAACGACCCGCTGATCGTCGCGGTGCGAGCCGCGTTCAACCTCGACTACACCGATGCGTTGCTGACCCAGATCGTGTTCTTCCTGTCCTATGGCTTGCTGTCGCTGCCGGCCGCCTGGCTGACCAGCCGGATTGGCGCGGTCGACATGATCCTGTGCTCGCTGGGGGTCATGGCGGGCGGCTGCGTGCTGGTCGTGTGGAGTACGAATGCCGGCGACTTTCATCCGATCCTGGCAGCCTTGTTCATCCTCGCCAGTGGCTTCACGGCCTTGCAGGTCGCGGCAAATCCGCTCGCGGCGGCGCTTGGTCCTGCCCGACGCAGCCACTTCCGCCTGAACTTCGCCCAGGCGTTCAACTCGCTTGGCGTGGTCGTCGGCGTTCACTTCGGGTCACTCGTGATGCTCGGCGATCCTGCGCTCGAGGGCGGTCGAACCGTGGTCAAAAACGTGACCCAGCGGACCGAGCTGCTGTCAGCGGTCGATCGCGCCTTCACCATCATGGCCGCGCTGCTAATCGCGTTGCTGCTTGTATTTGCACTGATGCGCCGCTTCCTGAGCGAGATTGCAGCCAATCATCGGCAGACCGCACCTTCGGGAATTTTCGAGGCGCTGCGATCGCCGTGGGCCGTGTTCGGCGCGGTCGCGATCGGACTGTACGTCGGCGCCGAGGTTTCGATCGGCAGCATCATGATCAACTTTCTCAACCAGTCGCACGTGCTGGCGCTGCCTTACGAGCGGGCCGGCACCTACCTCGCCAATTTCTATTGGGGTGGGGCGCTGGTCGGCCGATTGATCGGCACGGCCCTCCTGACCCGATTGCCTGCCAGCCGGCTGCTGGCCATATGCGGCACGCTGGCCTCGCTCCTGTGCCTGACTATATTGGTGACCGAAGGTCCGCTACAGGGCTATGCTGCGCTGGCGATCGGGCTGTTCAACTCCATCATGTTCCCAACCATTTTCGCGATCACGCTCGAGCGTTCGGGCGTGTCCCAAAGCTCGACATCTGGCCTGCTCTGCCTGGCCATCTTCGGCGGCGCCGTGCTGCCGATAACGGTCGGAAGCGTCGCCGATACTTTTGGTCTCGGCACGGCGTTCGTGGTTCCGCTCGCGGCTTATGCGTTCATCGCTTACTTTGCGTTTGCTGCTCGCGAACGCTCGTCCGCGGTGCCGTCCGATGCCGCCAGCCGGTCCGCGTGACGCGATGATCAGCGCCAGCACGTTCGCCGACCGCCGCGGGCCGTGGGCCTTCATTCTCGGGGTCGTCGCGGTCACCGGCGGCGTAGTCCTGCACGCGCCGATGTTCCTGATGGGCCGGCATACTCATTACGACCTCACTGGCATGCCCATCGGCTGGGACATGATCGCCGGCATGGCCGCGATCGTCGGCGGCCTGGCCATTGCCGCTTACGGCCTGCTGCCCAAGGACATCGCCGGCCAACTCGCGGCATCGCACGACATCATCGTCTCCCCACCCGAGGACGTTCCGCTCAACCGAGCGCATTGGATGCTGATGTCGGTGCTGGTGATTGCACTGATCATCGACATCATGAAGCCGGCGAGCCTCGGTTTCACTCTCCCCGGGATGATGGCCGAATATCGCGTAGGGAAGGCAACCGTGTCCGCGTTGCCGTTCTCCGCCCTCACCGGCACCGTGTTCGGCTCGATCGTCTGGGGCGTGATCGCCGACATTTATGGCCGCAAAGCTTCGATCCTGCTGTCGGCCGTGATGTTCGTCGGGACCTCGATCTGCGGCGCCATGCCCTCCTTGGCGTGGAACGTCGGGATGTGCTTCATGATGGGAGCGGCCGCGGGCGGGATGCTCCCGGTCACTTACGCACTGCTCGCCGAAATGATGCCGAGCAAGCACCGCGGCTGGGCGCTCGTCTTGGTCGGCGGGCTGGGCGCGGTCGGCGGCTATTTCGCGGCGAGCGGATTCTCGGCTTTGCTGCAGCCGTCGTTCGGCTGGAGGGTGATGTGGATCCTCAACCTGCCGACCGGCCTTTCGCTCGTATTGCTTGGCGCATTCATTCCGGAATCCGCCAAGTTTTTGCTCGCGCGTGGCCGTCGTGAGGAAGCGCAGCGGGTGATGGAGCGCTTCGGCGCGAAGGCGCGTAAAGCCCGCACGGCCGAGCGGGTCGCGCTCGACAGCGGTTCCTCGGTCGCGCTGACCGGCCGGGCTTTTTTCGGCAAACTCGTGGCACTCTGCCTGGCCGCGACCTGCTTCGGACTGATCAATTTCGGCTTGCTGCTGTGGCTCCCCGCGGACCTGGTGGCGAAGGGCTACAGTGTGTCGCTGTCGAGCAAGCTGCTGGCGGAATCCGCTCTTATCGCGTTCCCGACGGTGTTCGTTGTGGCCTATCTTTACAGCAAGTGGAGCACGAAGTGGTCGATCGTGGGCTCGCTCGCGGTCACGCTCGCCGGTCTTGGAGGAGTTCTGTGGCTCGAATTCGTCGGCAACGGCAGCCCGGTGCTTCCCGTCGCTTTGCTGATCATTGGCACCAACGCATTGATCGCGATGCTCTTGCCCTATGCCGCCGAAAGCTTCCCGCTGCGAATCCGCGGCCGCACGACCGGCGCAGTCGCGGCCTTTACCAAGGCCGGCGGCATGGTCGCGCAATTGCTTGCAATGTTCACTCTGGTGCCGGCGCTCGAAGTGGTTTCGCTGATCATCATTGTGCCGACCATCGGCGCCCTGATCCTGGTTGCCTGGTTCGGGAAGGAAACGCGCGGGCGCGATCTTCGCGACCTCGATCCCGACGCGCATACCTTCGCGGCGACGGGCATGTAGCGGCGCTGTGAGCTGCCCTTGACGTCCACCGCACCTGGCCGAGCGACAAGGCGACTCCTCTTGGCGCCGCGAGTGGCCTATGGTCCGGCCATGCGCTCGCATCTGCTTCTCGTGCTAATCGCCCTCGCGGGCTGCGCGCGCCCGGCGACTGTGTCGGGCGATGATTTTGCGCGGGTGATTGCGGGCAGGACCGCGGGTCCGGCGCAGAGTTGCGTCACATCCCTCATCAACGATGGGCCACGCGCGGTTGACTCGATGACCCTTGCTTATGGCTCGGGCAGGACCGTCTACATCAATCGGCTCGGCGGAAGCTGTCCCGGTCTTCGGGATCTGAGCACGATCATCATCGATCAAGGGAGCGGGCGTCTGTGCCGCGGCGACCGCATCCGGGCAATCGAGCCAGGTTCAATCATCCCCGGCCCAAGCTGCAACCTGGGCGACTGGGTGCCGTATAA
>JBDSGH010000185.1:0-27336 GCA_039919095.1 Sphingomicrobium sp.
AGCCGCTCGACATGGTCAACGATCCGCGGCGACGCGGGGCCGGCCGCCTCACCCCAGAATTTGGCGCGAACGCGGGCGACGTCGTCGTTCGGGGCAAGGGCTTGGCCGGTTTCGATCAGTCGGATCAGTTGGTCGAAATTGTCGGCCCGCCAGCCGGCCGTATTTTCGCGTAGCGGATAGATCAGCAGCCGGTCGCTCGAGGTGTATTCGTCCTCGTCGAACATGTAGAGGATCGAGCCCTTGGCCGAGTGGAAGATGTAATCATAATGGACCGATGAATAGTCGGTAATCAGCCCCGAAAGGTGGGGCAGACTGGCGTCGACATCCACTCCGCGCGGCCATAGCCTGATCCGTTCGCTTTGCTTCCACGCGCCCATGTCGGTGTGGCGGTGGGGCTTGAGATAGAGGATCGCGTTGCGCGTCTCGAGCGCCGCTTCGAGCCGGTTGAAGTCGGGGATGGCGTCGCTCAGGAATTGGCGGTGACTGTCGCGGAAGGTCGGCAGATAGGCGTAGACTTCGGCCACCCCGTCCGGCCACAGCGCATTCGGCTCGCTGCCCGGCAGCTGGTTCAGCTGGCGGGTGAGAGCGGCGTCCAGCTGACTGTCCAGCCGCGGATAGCCAAGGATCGGGCAGCGCTCCTTGGGCAGCCCAAATTGCGAGCTGAAGTGCTGCTGCATGAAATCCGATGTGGTCACGAGGACGTCAGGGGTCAGCCGCGGTCCGAGGTGCAGGGTGCGGGTGAGCCAGCTGGCCGATGCGCTCCCGTAGCGGACGGTGGGGCTGTTGGGGTTACCAAGCCGCAAGGATTTGAGGCCAACCCCATGCCACAGATTGACCACCAGTGCCCCGCCCGACAGCGCGAGGCTGACATCCTCCGGGCCGTGGCAAACGAAGAAAGCTCCTGCGCGCGCCGACTGCCAGATCGCTCTGGCACCGCCTTTGCGGCACGCCGGCAGGCCCTGCTGGGTAAGAAACCGTAGCACAGCGGGATCGCTCGTTACCCAGACTGCGCGCACATCCGGCCGGTGGGTTCGAAGCCACAGGAAGAGGAATTTGCAATTGCCGGCGAAAGCGCCGTCCTGGTGGCCGAACAGCCATTGGTCACGGCGCCGCGGCATCAGCTTGGACAAGGGGTAGATCAGGCCGTTGGCGATCAGTGCCGTAGCGACCCGCGCGACCCGCGCGGCAATGCCGCGGCGGTCAGGTCTTGAGGATGTCATAGATGATGCCGGACGAGTCTCCGATCAGGATCCCGAGGGCCTTGCGCGCGACGTCGTCGGGATCGAGCAGCGTGTCCGCCGCCTCATTGCCGAACGCCTTGGTCCGCATCGGCGTCCGGGCGCGCTCGGGATTGACGCAATTGACCTTGATTCCGACCTCGGCCCATTCGTCGGCCAATGCCTGGGTCAGATTGACCACGCCGGCCTTGGACGCGCTGTAGGTCGAATAGAGCGCTCGGCCGTAGGTGTAGCTGCTCGATGCGAACAGCATCAAATGCCCGCGGGTTTCGGACAGATGTGAGAAGCTCGACCAGGCGACGTTGAGCGCCCCGGTGAAATTAGTCGCGACGCTGGCCGCGATCTGTTGGAGCTCCATCGACATCAACGGCTGGCGGTCGAGCACCGCCGCGGCGTTGATCACTGCGTGGATCGGGCCCTGCTCCTCGCGCAGCTGGCCAAGCCATTTCGCGACCGCTTCGCCATCGGCGATGTCGAGCCCGGTCGAACGCCCGGCGATGCTGACCCGCGCGCCGTGGGCGGCGGCGATCTTGGCCATCGAGGCGCCGATTCCGCTGGTCCCGCCGATGATCGCCAGGCCGCGGTCGCGCAGGCGGGCAAGCCGGACCGTCTCGCCCATCGCGTCCATCCGCCGCCCGGCGTTACCCTGCATGAATTTGTCGAGGATCATCAGGTCGTTCGGGAAGGTCAGCTTCATATTTGAAGCCTCGCCTTCGACCACATAGACCGGTGCTTCAGGCATGTAGCGTACGACCACTCCGCAGTCGTCGGTGGTGGCGAAGTTGGGATCGCGCAGAGCGCGGTCGTAGGCCTCCTTGATCAATTCGTACGTAAAGCCCTGCGGGGTCTGCCCGAGGCGCACCAGCCGTCGGTCGGCGATCTCGGTGATCGTGCTGGCCGAGGGATCGGCGAGGATCACCGTGTCGGGCACGCTCAGCGCGACATCGACCGCGTCATAATCCTCGAGCGCCTCAAGCACGCGGCTGATGATGGCGTTGCTGACCAGAGGTCGAACGGCGTCGTGAAACAGCAGGCGGACATCATGGCTGGTACTGGCGGTTTCGTAGGCGCGGATTGCCGCCAGCGACGATTCGTAGCGCTCGGCCCCGCCGCGCAACACGCACGCGACCTTGGACAGGCGGTTGCTACTGATCAAATCCTCGATCTCGCCCATGCAACGGTCGTTGGTGACGATCGCGATCTCGTCGATCCCGTCATGGTCCTGGAAGCGCTCGAGGGCATGGGCGATGACCGGCCGCCCGGCGAGCTTGACCAGCTGCTTGGGGCGCGAGAATCCTGAGCGTTCGCCAATCCCGCTGGCGAGGATCACGCCGACGTTCTTGCGCGGTTTCGTGGTCTTCCCCTGGCCGCTCACTCGGGCAGCGCTCCCGCCGCTGCCAGCCGATAGATCTCGTCCAGCTCCCGCGAGCGGTCGCGGATATCAAAATTGTCGTGGACGAAAGTCCGGCCGGCGGCGCCCATGCGGCTCCTCAGCGCGGCGTCACCAAGCAGCGTCTCGAGGGCGTCGGCCAGACCCTTGGCCGATTTATCGGGCGCCAGGATTGCGGTCGTGCCTCCGATCACGCCCTCGGGCACTGGCCCCTGGTCGAACGCGACGACCGGGACACCCGCAGCCTGGGCCTCGAGGCAGACGATCGGCAATCCTTCATTGTCACCGTCGGCTGCTTCGGTGCTCGGCATGCAGAAGATATCGCTGGTCGCGAGCTCCTGCCACACCTGGGCGGCGGTCCTTGCTCCCAGAAAAGTCACCTGCGCTCCCAAATCTTCCGCTTCCTTGCGATGCTGGGGCAGGAGCGGGCCATCGCCAATGATTGTCAAACTGAAACGGCAGCCCGAATTGGCCAGGAGCGAGCACGCCTGTAGCAAATAGGTCAGCCCCTTCTTCTCGACCAGGCGGCCGACGAACAGGATCTTGGGGACGGTGTTGACCACTTGTTCTGCCACCCCATCCCGATCTTCGGGCAGCGGGATGCCAAGCGCCTGGCGGCGCAGCCGGCTCGGCGGGTAGCCAGCCTTGAGCGCAGCCGCCTTGATGAAGTCGGAGACGGCGATGAACATGGTCGCCGAGCGCAGCATCTCGCGCCGCAGATAGCCATTGAACAGGCGGGCAATGGGCTGCTCCCGGCGCCGCCGAAGGACGTCGGCACCGTGCAGCGTGACGATCAGCGGAAGCTTTCGCCGCCGGGCGTACCGGGCGATCCGCATGCCGGCGTCGGCAAAATGCGCATGAATCGCAACCACGTCCCGATTTTGGACAATCTGGTCGAGGAAAGGGGACACTCCGAACAGCCACAGGACCGCTCGCTGGACCCGCGACGACGGCAGGACAGCAGTCGCGAAATCGTCCAGGGGCAGCCCATCAACCCTTCGAACGCCAAGCAGGACGGCGTCGAAATCGCGGAAGTTCTGGACATGGTCGCGGACGAATGTCTGCGACCCGGGCAGGAGCTCAGCACTGAAGACGACTATGGTTTGGCGACCTTTTTGAAGGCGCGGACCATCGGCGTCGGGCCGGTCGTGGGGACCGTCCTCTATCCAGTCAGCAGTGTGCTCTTTGGGTGTCGGTTCAGCAGTTAAAGGCATCTATCCGCGCATGTATGTTGGAACAGGAATCATTCGGGAATGTTAACACAATTCGGCGAATAAATGGCCCGAGTTGTAAAATCTTTGGCCTTGATTTTATGCGCTTTTACAGGTTAGTTTAACGAATCTTTAACAGCGTGGCAATCTTGCCAGAATGCCCGTCGTAAGTTGGAGGCTCGGTGCAAACAAGCTCGGTCCCGCCGGCAGATGTTGCCGCAGGAGTAACGGTCGGTTCAGCGGCTAACGCCGCAGCCACGTCAGCTTACGGGACAGTCACGCCTGACACCCTGCGGCTGTTCCCGCACAGCAAGCGCCAGCTGCGCATCAACCTCTACATGCTACTGATGGTGGTCGATGTCCTGTGCATCTTCGGCTGTTTCGCCTTTGGTGCGCTGGTTCGATTTGGCGACCTGCGCGAGCTGACCTGGCTGCGGATGTCGCTCGCGGTCACTCCGCTGTTCATTGGCATCGCGCTCCACAATGGCGCTTATTCGCTCCCCGCACTGCGCTCGCCCACCACTGGCGCGGCGCGAGCAGTCGGTGCGCTGTTGACCTCGTTCGCGCTGCTGTTCGTGATTTCCTACTTCCTCAAGGCCGAGCAAGACGTGTCCCGCTTGTCGGTTGCGGTCGCGGTGTTCGCCACCGTCGGCAGCGTTGCGATGCTCCGCAAGGTGACCGGCGAGTGGATTCAGAAAACTTTCTGCGGTCAGCTGACCGCGAGCCTGATCATCACCGACGAGAGCTATATCGCCGCCTCGCCCGATTGCATCATGATCGATGCACTGACCGCCGGACTCAAGCCCGAGGCGCGCAACCCGCTCGCCCTCCAGCGGTTCGCCAAGCTGGTTGAAGGCGCCGACCGGGTCGTGATCGCCTGCCGCCGAGAAGCCTGTTCGAACTGGGCGATGTTGCTCAAGGGTTCCAATGTTCGCGGCGAGATCCTCGCTGACGAGGTTCAGTCGGTGGGTGCGGTGGGGGTCGATCGGTTCGGCACCCGGACCACGCTGGTGGTCTCGTCGGGACCGCTTAGCGGGCAGCAGCGGGCGATGAAGCGCGCCCTCGACCTGGCCTTGACGATCCCAATCCTCGTTCTCATCCTGCCGGTGCTGATCGGAACGATCATCGCCATCCGGCTCGACAGCAGCGGCCCGGTTCTCTTCCGCCAGGCCCGGGTCGGCTACGGCAACAAGCTGTTCGACGTGTTCAAGTTCCGCAGCATGGCGGTTGAAAGCGCGGATCCGATGGGCGCTCAGTCCACTTCGCGTGAAGATACCAGGATTACACGCGTCGGCCGCTTTATCAGGCGCACCAGCCTCGACGAGCTGCCGCAATTGTTCAACGTCCTTAACGGCTCGATGAGCCTGGTCGGGCCGCGGCCTCACGCGCTCGGTTCACTGGCCGGCCAGGTCCTGTTCTGGGAAGTCGACGACCGTTACTCGCATCGTCACGTGCTCAAGCCGGGCATCACGGGCCTGGCGCAGATCCGCGGTTTCCGTGGCTCGACCAATCACGTCGACGATCTCAGCCGGCGGCTTCAGGCCGATCTGGAATATATCGCCGGTTGGTCGATCTGGCGCGACCTGCTGATCATCCTCAAGACGCTGCGCGTGATGGTCCACCAGAATGCGTATTGAAGCGGGCCGGAGCATCGCGCTCCGCGATGACGATCAGCGAATCGCGACGTAGGCGATGACGACCCATGACGGAGCGCTGAGCCCGAGGGCCACCGCCAGTCCGCGCATGAACAATTTGGTTTCGATATCGGCTGCAGCAATTGCGGACGACAGGTCACGCCACGGGCGCTGATCGTTCCCGCCGTCGCCTAACAACACCCGTGCCGCCATTGCCAACTGTGCTCCCTTGCCTGAAGTGGGCAACGCACTGTGCAAGAGCGATAGCGCAGCGGGCAGGGAAACAGCAGTAAAAAAATGTCCAATTTCGCAGCAAAGGCGTTTCGGCGCGCAAAACTCAACGTTCAGAATCGTTTGGCGCGAGTAAATCGCCAACCGTTGATTTTTCTGGGCAAGGGAAAGTCGGGAACGACCGCGATTGCAGCCTTGTTCGCGGAGGCCACCGGCAAGACGGTTGCGCTGGATATACCGGCGCTGTTCATCGACGGAATTCGTCCGATCCTGCTCGGCCGTTCAACCCTTTCGGAGGTGGTCGCGCGCGAACGGCTGGCGTTCTCCAACGACATTATCAAGCAACCTACGCTGACGTGGTTTTTCGATGAGTTGTGCGAAGTTTTCCCGGCCGCGAAATTCGTCATGATCATGCGCGATCCGCGCGACAACATCCGCAGCGTACTCAACCGAATGGCGGTTCCCGGCGACCTCGACGACCTCTCGCCGGAGATGATCCGCACCATTCACGATGGCTGGCGATGGCACTTCGATGAACCGTGGTTACTCGATCTCAAGGGCGCGAATTACATCGAGCTGTCGGCCAATCGCTGGAACCTCGCGGCCGATGTCTACCGCGCCCATTCCGATCGCATGCTGCTGGTCCGCTACGAAGACTTCATGCACGACAAGGTCGGTTCGATCGCTCGGCTAGCAGCGAGGCTCGGGCTTCCAGTAACCGGTGACATCGCGGCCAATTCGGAACGTCAGTTCCAGCCGCAGGGCAAGGACCGCGGGACGTCCTGGAACGAATTCTTCGGTCCGCGGAATCTGGCGACCATCGAGCGAATTTGTGGGTCCAGAATGGTCGAATTTGATTACGCGTCGACCGCCGCGGCCGAGCTCAGCAACTTGCGATAAACCGCAAGCGTCTGCTCGGCGATCCGGTCCCAGTTGAAGCGGCTGGTCACTTCCGCGACATCATATGCGAAATCCTGCGCCGGTCGCGCCAGCAGTTCGGCCAGCGCACGCTCGTTTCCAACCGGAAAATAATTCCCGGGCGGTAAGCCGATATCGCGATTAGCGGCAATGTCGCTGAGCAGCATCGGCGTCGCGCAATTCGCCGCCTCAAGCGCCGAGATCGCCAGTCCCTCGTGGAACGATGGCAGGACGAACAGGTCGGCCTGTTCATACAGCCGGCGCAAGACCGGGCGTGGCTGGGGTCCAAGGAAAACCACTCTGTCGTCGGCTTGGCGCAACAGGTCGCGAGCGAAACCCGACTGATGCGTTGGACCACCGACCAGAGCCAGCTTGCGGTCGCTCCCGCTGGCGCGAAAAGCGCGGATCAAATAGTCGAAGCCTTTCTCGGGCACGAGCCGGCCGACGCCGAGAATATAGCCTTTGCTGTCGAGACCGAAGCGCTTGAGGATGTCTTCGGCTGGTTCGCTGTCCTCAAGCGCTGCGGCGCCGTTGGGGATGTAGTGGATCGCGTCCGCGCGTGACGGGAATTCCGTTCTCAGCCGCGCCGCCAGCGACGGCGCGACGGCGATGATCTGATTGGCCGAGGAGACTCCCCAGCGCTCGCCGAGCCGCAGCACGAGCTTGGCCACGCTACCCCATCGCGCACGCTCATAGTCAGCGCCGTGGTGGGTGATGACGACGCGCAATCCGAGCGCGCGCGCCAGCGGAGCCAGCAACGCCGGCCCGATGGCGTGGATATGGACGATCGCGGCGCGCCGCTTGCGGGCATAGAGCACGCCAAGAAAGGTGGCGCCGACCGCTTCGGTGTTGATCCCCGCAGGTGACGGCAGGGTCTTGACCGCAACGCCCTTGAATTCGACGATCTTCGGATCAACGAACCGGCGCCGGCCGACCACTTCGATTTCGAGCTCGGGCGCGAGAGCGGCAATGCGCGGCAGCAATTCCTCGCAATGTGCTTCGATGCCGCCGATGACGCCAGGAATCCCGCGGATACCGGTGACGCAAATGAGAGTCCTCGACACCCGCCGAACTAAAGTTGGGCGGAACGCAAGCTGGGACCACCGCCGATGACGTCGTCGTAGCTTCCCTGTTGGGTGATCCGACCCTGGTCGAGGCGATAGATCATGTCGCAGTCGCGAAGAGTGGTGAGCCGGTGGGCGATCATCAGCACAGTATGGCCGTGGCCGAGCCGCTGCACGGCATCGATGATGCTCGCCTCGGTGACGTCGTCGAGCGCGCTGGTCGCCTCGTCCAGGACCAGCACCGAGGCCCGTTTGTACAATGCCCGGGCGATGCCGATCCGTTGCCGCTGTCCACCCGAGAGCCTGACTCCACGTTCGCCAATGACGGTCTCATACCCTTCGGGAAGAGTCTGGATGAGATCGTCGAGTTCAGCCTCGCGGCACGCTTCGCGCACGCGCTCTTCGTCGATCAGGCGCGGCGCGACTCCGAACGCGACATTCTCGATGATCGAGCCGTCGGACAGGAAGATATGTTGCGACACGTGCGCGATCTGCTTTTGCCAGCTGAGCACGTTGGATTCGTCGAGCGCCACACCGTCCACCAGGATCGATCCGCCGGTTGGCTTGAGCAGGCCCATGACGAGGTCGGTCATGGTGCTCTTGCCGCTGCCGCTCTTGCCGACGAAGCCCACCCACGATCCGCGTGGAATATCGACGCTGATGCCGTGCAGCACGTCCGGCCCGTCGCTGGTGTAGCGGAAGCTTACGCGGTCAAGACTGAGCGCTTTCTGGATTGGCATCGGGGTGATGTTGCGTTCGTTTTCAAATCGCTCGGGGACCGGGCGCTGCAATAGATCCATCGCGCCAAGGAACATCGCCCGGTTGCTCATAACGTTGGCCCAGGTGCTGTAGACCTGCTGCAGCAGCGGCATCAGTCGCTGAGCGCCCAGAGCCAGCACGGCGAGCACCGGCAGCGAGCCGGCAAGGGAGCCATTGGCCGCGTTGAGGTACAAAGCGAGGCCGACGATGAACACCATGCCAAGCGCTTCGACGACAAACCGTGGGGCGACCGCAACCAGCGCGTTCGCCGCTTGGGCGTCTCGCAGAGTCTTGTCGAGGCGAGCGAACTTCTTGATATAAACCGCCTGAGAATTGTCGATCAGGACGTCGCGAATGCCGCCCAGGCCTTCCTGGATCGCCTGGATTCGATGCCGCCTCATGGCGTGAATGAAGTCGGCGTTCTTGCGCAGTCGGCCGCGCGTGAAGATCGAGACTCCTAGATAGATGCTCGAGAAGCCGACCATCGCGGCGAGTGCAACCGCCGGATTGACGACCAGCAGCCCGGTTACGATGAACGAGCCCAGCGTCAGCGCGGACAGGCCCTGCATCAGCGGCATGAACATGCCGTTGAGCAACTGCTGGACATTGGTGACTCCGGCCACGATGCGGCTGCTGTTCATCTGGGCATGGAAACTATAGGGCTGGTAGAGCATCCGCTCATAGAGCGAGACGCCGAGTTCATAGCCGATGCGGAAGACGAACGCTTGCGACGAGCTGGCAAGTGTGATGCGGACCACCGCCGCGACGATGGCAATCACGCAGAACAGGCCGCCGAGCAACGGCAGCGAGAAGTGGCTGACGTCGATCCCAACGGTTTTGAGAATCTCGGTCGAGCGCGAGTGCTGAACCCCGCCCGGGTCGGCCATCAGTGCCAGCAATGGGAAAACCGCGGCTAGGGTGAACAGCTCGGCCACCCCGCCAAGCAGCATCAGGGCGAACACGCCGCAGCCCTGTAGCCGCCGACGCGTCGACATAAAGTCCGTTATCAGCCACTTAAGGCCTTCGGGAAGACTGGTCTTGGATTGGGTCACGGTCACGCTTTAATAGTCATTTCAAAGGCTAGAGTCTCACAGACAGCCGGAGAAGTATACCTTCAGGCGGCTTAAATGACTGGTCCGTCCCACAGTCAGACACCGTCAAAATGGCCCAGTCCCTTGCATCCATATTCCGGACGGAGTCTTGTGAGCCGGTGCGCTTCACCGTCGTCATGCCGTTATTCAACAAGGCTCCGCACGTAGCAGCGGCGATCAGCAGCGCCCTGGCGCAGTCCCTCGCGCCGGCCGAAGTGATCGTGATCGACGACGGCTCGACCGACGGCAGCCTCGAAGTGGCTCGGGCGATCGACGATCGGCGGCTGAAGATTCTCACTCGGTCGCCGCCCGGCCCGGGTGGCTACGCCGCCCGCAACCGTGGGATCGAGGCCGCGGGTGCCGAATGGGTCGCGTTCCTCGACGCCGACGATTTGTGGCACCAGGACCATTTGCGCAGCCTCGCCGACGCGATCGCTGCCGCCGGAGCCGATATCGGCTGCGCGTTTGGCGGCACCGAGTTCGTTTTCTCCGATCGCCGCACCTTGCGCGCCATGTCGACGCGCTTGCTGGCGCCACACGCCCGCCTTGGCACCGCCGACATGCTGCGCGCGTGGCTGGAGAGCACCGAATGCCCGCTGTGGACCAGCGCCGTGGCGGTGCGGCGCGACCTGCTGATCGACGCCGGGCTGTTTCCAGCCGATCGGGCCCGCCGCGGCGGCGACAAGGACCTGTGGCTACGCGTGATGTGGCGCACCGCTTCGGTCTATTCGGGCAAGGTCACCGCCGAATTTCACCAGGACGCAGTCAATCGCCTGTCCAATTCGACCCCCCATTCCGAGCCGCCGATCCTGGCCGAAACGGTTCGCCGACTGCTCCCGGCCGCGCCCGCCGAATTGGGTCCGCTGCTCAAGCGCCTGTCCAACATGGAAGTGGTCGGATACGCGCGCTATTCGGCCGGCCGTGGTCAGCCCGTGCTGGTGCGGTTCGCGCGGCTGCTTTATTTTCCTGTCGGGCTGTCGGCGCTGGCCAAGCTGGCCGCTTACGGCGCCGCGGGCGTGCTTCGACGCCTGCGCCCGCGTGATCCTGAATTGAGCAGGTCCCGGATCACGTCCCAATAGGCGACCTTGGCCCGCTCGGGACCATAGTCCGCCGCCCGGATCGGTCCGGCCACGGCCAGGGCTGCGGCGGTGGCCGGCACCGACACCTGGCGCAATGCTTCGGCCATCGCTTCGACGTCGTTGGGCGGGACGAGCAGGCCGAATTCGCCGGTGTGAAGCCCCTTCACATCTTCGCGGCGCAGGTCGGCGAGGATTTCAGACGGGCCCGAGGGGCAGTTGGTCACCGCCGCCGGCACCCCCAGCGCCAGCGCTTCGACCAGGCCATTGGGGAAGCCTTCGCCGTTCGACGCACTGACGTAGCAGGCCGCCTGGCGCATGATCGGGTAAGGGTTGCTGACGAAGCCGGGCATGATCACCCGCTCGGCCAGACCGAGCGCGGCGGCGCGCGCGCGGATCGATTCGTGCTCCGGTCCCTGGCCAAGAACGACCAGCGACAGGTCGAGGCCCGAAGCGGCAAGCGCATCAACCAGCAGGATCGCGTTCTTGCTTTTGGTCAGCCGCTGCACCGCGACGGCATAGGGGCCGGTGACTGCAAAATCGCTCGTTTCGGCTCCAGCGCGGCGAATTGCGGCCGCGTCGACCGGGTTGGAAATGGTGCTCATTCGCGCCGGATCGACCCCGAAATTGGCCGCGAGATCGTCGGATATGCCCTGTGAGACAGAGATCACATGGTCCGCCAGTGGATAGAACCTGCGCACGATTGCCTTGGCCATCGCCCCCGACACACCTGACGTGAAGTGACCCGAGGTGTTGGCGCGCTCGCTGATCACCGCGCGGTGGCCGAGCAACTGCGCCACGACCACGCTGGCGACGTTCGAGCGGGTCAGGAACGAAACCGTCAGGTCTGGCCGCTCCAGCATCGCAAGCCGGCGCAGCTGGAGGACGCTTCGAACCAGCTTGAAACGGCTGTCGAGCTGATGGATCCGCAATCCTTCCGGAGGTCGATAATCGCGCTGCTCTTGGTCGAGCAGGGCGAGCGAGAAATCATACTGGTCGAGCATGTCGCGCGATTTGGCGAGGAGCGACAGCAACACCCGCTCGGCGCCGCCACCAGCCAGCGAATTGATGGTGAACAGGACCCGGCGGCGTCCCTGCGACGTGCTCATGATCGCCTCAGTTGAGGATCGAACGGTAGATGGCGAGGGTCTTCTCGCCGACCGTCGGCCAGCTCAGGAACTTCGACCGATCGGCCCGATACCTCTTGGGGTCGGCCAGCGCCGCGGCCATGGTATCGGCCACCGAGCGCGGGTCCTCCGGATCGAAATAGAGCTGCTCGTCGAGGCCGAAGTCCCGGTTCTCGGCAATGCCGCTGAGGATGATCGGGCAGTCGCGGCTGATCGCCTCGAGCACGGCGTTCGAACAGCCCTCGTGCATCGACCCGTTCACGAACAGCGCGCAGCGCCGGTACAGTCCTTCGAGCCGGCTGCGCTTGCAGCGGCCGAGCAACACCACATCTTGGTCGAGACTCGAGCGCAGCGTATCGACGTACGACTGGTCGTCGAGCCCGCCGGCGATCAGCAGGCGATAGCGAGTCTTGGTCTTCTCGCGGAACAGGCGGAAGCCTTCGACGATCGCGTGAATATTCTTCTGCGCGGTGACTCGTCCAACCACCAGGACAAACGGAACCCCGTCTTCCCACTCGCCCGGCGGCGGCAGGACGGCTGCTTCCGGAACCTCGTCCAGCGCATTGGCGATGACGTGGACGTTGTTGACGATGCCATTGCCTTCGAGCCGCTCGGCCAGCGCCGGCGCGACCGCGATCACGGCGTCGGCGTAGCGCGTCTGGAATTCGGCCAGCTGGAAGCCGATGCGGCCGATCACGCCCCATTTGGAAACGATATAGTCGGCCGATCCGTAGCGCACGACGACCCGCGCCCCCATCAGCTTGTAGGCCCACAGGAAGAGCGACGCGCCGAGTCCTTGGAGATGGACGATGTCCGGGCGGATCGTCCGCGCGATTCGAATTGCGCTCAGATAATAGAAGATCTTGTCGGTCTTGAGGATGCGGCGATTGGGCACGCTGCGCAGTTCAACCCCGCGATAGCTGTCCTTCTTGAGAACGCCCTCGAGCCCCAGCAAGACGACCCGGTAGCCGGCCGCTGCAACCAGCGGGAAAAGCATCTCTGCGTTCTTTTCCGCCCCACCCTCGACGTCCGGAATACCACGCGCGCCGACCACCATGACGGTCCTGGCGCCGGTCTTAGCCGCGCGCATCAGCTGCTTTCGGGGGGAGAGCCAGGTTCGCCACGCCCGCGTCATATGCGATTGTGGAGCAATCTCCGAACGTTGTCGGTTCACGGTCCAACCTAGGTTACGAGCGCGGGTACAAAGGGCGGCTCTTCAACCAGCCGAAACGACAGATTGCGCTCCATTCGATAGAACATGGTGTAGCCCCACAGCAGGCCGTAGAGCAGCAAGCCCTCAACCAGCCACATTGGCATGGTCGCCAGATTGAGCACCAGGAAACTCAGGTGGGCGGAGACGATTTTCTTTCGCTGGACGCCAGTATTCCACGCCATGACTAGCCCGCTGAGCAGCATCACGGACAGCGCGAAGACTCCCAGCAGCCCATATTCGAACAGGAAATCTACGAAGCTGTTGTGAGCGTAAATATGGAAATAATCCTCCCAGCTGTCGGGTCCGAAGCCGACCAAATGCCCATCCTGGCCGCCATCGTCTTTCCATTTGTAATAATATGAGCTCCAGATCAAACTCCTGCCGTTGAGCAACTGGCGTTCGTCATTGGAGAATTCGTCGGGCCGCTGGATCAGCGGTTGCTTGGCCTCGACAATGGTCCTGAGCTCGCTGAAGCGATCGAGCGAGACCAGCGCCGTGGCCCCGACCAGGATCAGCGCGAACCCGGTCACGGCCACGACCAGAGGCCTGAGGCTCGAGCCGAAGAACCGGCTGAAGCCGTATAGCACGTAATAGATCAGCAGCGGGACCATCGCCAGGATCGCGGTGCGATAATTGGCAAGCATGATACTCACCACGGTGATCGGGACGATCGCGATCTTGAGCCCGCGGGGGATCGCCCGCGACACGCCGGCAACGATGAACAGTGCAATCAAGGCGACCGAAAAGGCAGCTTCATGGTCATAGCCGCCGATAAAATTGCGAGAGCCGGTCAACGAGTCGGTCTTTGAGATGTTGAGGATCAGCGACAACGCCTGAAACAGCAGCAGCGGCGAGAAACTGAGCATGGTCGCAACGCCGAAGCGGCGCTCGTCATCGGTTCGCAGCGCTTGGAAGCAATTGAGTGCGATGACGATCAGCAGGCCAAATTTCATGATCGGTTCGAACGCACGCGTCAGCGAGCCGTTGGCAAGGGCGCTGACGATGACCACGATCAGCACCAGATAAAGGCTCAATATTCCCTTGCTCAGCAGCAGTTTGCGGGGAAGCAGCAGCAGCCCGAGCGCGAACAGCCCGGCCGATCCCAGCGCGTTCAGCGACAGCCCCGCTGCAATTTTCGGAAAAGTGTAGAGGTGGAACGCCGACAACATGAACCGCAACCAGCACGCGAAGACCACGAACCGTGCGTTCGGGCTGCTGACCATGCGCAGCGCCAGCCCGATGATGATCAGCAGGATGGCGCTAGTCGGAAGCTGTACCCAAAGCGGCAAGTTTCCGTTTGAGGCTTCGAGATCCATCACAGTGGAGCGCTCCGCAGCGACAACCCACAATTGTTACGCATGGAGGTTATCCGATCTGTCGGCGCAGAAGAACTGCCTGGCACAGCCGAGGAGCGGGGCTGCAGACCAGGCTCGAACGGTCGCACCCACCAAAATAGCGGTACGCCGGAAGCTTTGGGAATCGCAGTTACGCCGCCTTCGCTGCTGAACTCTTGTAGTAATAGACGTCATCGCCCAGCCCGGCAGCGTTGTAACGCAGACTGACTCGAGTCAGCACCGCTCCGATCACATTGACCCCCGCGCGGTTGAGCTGGGTGATGGCTTTTTTGACTACCCCGGTAGGCGTCTTGCGCCAGCGCACGACGAGGATCGCGGCGTCCGCCATGGCCGCAACGGCGCGGGTTTCGGCGACCGGCAGGGCAGGGGCCATTTCGAGCAGGACGACGTCGTAGCTGCTGCGCAGGCGCGACAGCAGCGAGCGCATCGCGCGCGACGTAATTAGGTCGAAGTTGATGTCGTTGCCCGAGCTGATCGGAAGCACGTCGGCGCCGCTCAGGCTATCGGTGATGACCGCCTGCTCGAGCCGCGCATGACCTTTGAGCACCTCGATCAGGCCGTACCGCGGGTCCGACACGAACGCGTCGCTGCACGAGCGCTGGCGCAGATCGCAATCGACCAGGATCACGCGCAAGCCGGCGGCCGAAGCCGATCGGGCAAGGCAGATTGCAGTGGTGGTCTTGCCTTCGTCGCCAAGCGCCGAAGTAATCGCGATGGTCCGTGCCACCTGGTCGTCCTGGCCGAGCCTGAGCGCGGTTCGAAGGCCGCGGAAGGATTCGCAGAACACGCCTGATGGATAGGCCAGCAATTGGTCGCCAATGGTTCGGGGAGTGCCGCGCTTGAGCGGTGAGTCCTTGACTGTCGCGACATCGGGGATCGAAGCGAGTACCGGCATGCCGAGTTCTTTCTCGGCCATCGACTGGTTGAGCAAGCCGCCTTCCATGCCTTCGAGCGCAAGGGCGACGAACGCCGCTGCGATCAGCGCTGCGACCATGCCCGCGATGCCATAGGCGAGGATATTGGGCGAAGACGGTGCGTTCGGGGCGGTGGCGTAGGCGATGACATAGGCCTTGCTCCGCTCGGTGCCCTGAGCGGTGACCATCTGCTTGTAGGAATCGAGCAGGCCCTGATAGAGCGACTTGGCCGCGGCGGCGTTGCGCTCAAGCTCGGCCAGCTGCACCGAAGCGTTGTTCGCAGCCATCAACTGGCCCTGCTGCCGGCTGACCGATCCGCGCAGCGAAGACGCCCGGTTGCGCGCTACGTCGGCCTCCGCGACTGCGCCCTGACGGACGCGTCCGATTTCTTCGGACAGGGCCTGGTTGACGACCTTGAGCTGCTCGTTGACGCCGACCAGCGTCGGATAATCGTTACCATAGCGCTGGGTCAGCTCAGCCCGGCGCGCGGTCAGCTGCGACTGCTGGCTGCGCAGCGAATTGATCGTCGGCGACTCCATCGCAGCGACGCCGCTAGCAGCGGTGGCGCGGGCGGCGGCTGCGGCCTCATCGGCGCTGGCTTGCGCCAATTGGGTGTCGAGGGTTTGCATCGTCCCGCCACCGCCGGTGTCGGTCAAGTCGATGAGGTTTGTCCCGGCGCGATAGCGCGCAACCGCGCCCTCGGCCCGGATCAGGTCCGCGCGAAGCATTCCGAGGCGGTCGCGCAGCAAGCCGATTTCGCGCGTGCGCTCGACCGACTCGCTGGTCTTCTGGCCGCTGGTGTAGGAATCGATCGCCGAATTGACGATCCTCGCCGCAAGCAGCGGATCTTCGGCGGTGTAGCCGACCGAAATCGCGTAGGACGTGCCCTCGCGGCTGACATCGAGGCCATTGGCAACCACACGGATTGCGAGGTCGCGGGAGCCCGATCCCGGCCATTCGCCATCGCCGAGGCCAAAGCCGGGCCGGTTGGCAAGCTGCAGTTCGTCGACCACGGCGGCCGCGATCGCCGGCGACCGCAGGACTTCGACTTCGGTTTCGACCGACGACGAATCTGGTGAGATCGGGCGCTGATCAGCGGTGACCTCGACCAATTGGTCGGTCCGCCGATCGAGCGCGACCCGGCCCGAAGCGGCATATTCGAAATTCGCCATGCTGTAGGCCAGTCCCGTAACGAACAGGACGACGACGAACGCCAGCAGCATCGGCAGCCAGCGGCGCTTGGCGATCATCGCCAGCGCCTTGGGGCTTATCAGACCCAGCCCAGCGTCGGCCGGCGCGTCCTGAACGACTGTGAACTTGGCCATGCAAAAATTCCTGTACGGACTGAATACGACTATAAATTGGCTTAAAACTTACAATTTAACTCCTTCCTCGGCAACGCAATTCGGTCCCGATTTGGGAGGAGTTCAGGCTCGATTGTCCCGCCGCGGGATCGCTACCGCGGCACGCTGCAGCCGCGACCAAGCGACACTCTGCCCTCGTTGGACTTCACCACCAGCCGGGTGCCGGGCGGAAGCCGAAGGTCGCAGGAATCGATGATCACCTGACCGGAACGCTCGACTTCGACCAATGGCGCCTGGCTGCTCGACTGGGCGACCAGCCGCTTGATGTGCACCTTCGCGCTTTTTGCGGCCCAGATGTGGGCGCCCCTCGGGTTGATGCTGGTCAAGGTCCCGGCCTCGACCACCGACCACAAGCGGTAATTGCGGCCATTATTCTCGGAGCGCAGCTGGTCGAGCTTGGTCGGGCTGCTCTTGAGGTCGAACCCGCCATCGCTGTTATCCCTCGAAACCACGCGGGTGATAGTCAGGTCGTGGACCGCGCGTTCCGAAGCGATGCCGTCGCCATTGGTATATTTGCCGGGCACCTTGACCATCTGGAAGCCCGAAACTTCGCCGTCGCTGATGGTGATCCCCGAGCCGCTCGAGAGCGCGATCCCGGTCGGGAGGTTGGGCGAGACTTGCTGCTGGTTGCGCATTGCCAGCTTGAAATTCTGGATCGTGACCCCGGCGGCGTCGCCACGAATGCGGATTCCGTCGCGCTGCAGGTCGGTCCCGGTGACGCCCTGGATGCGCAGATTGCGCAGCACCAGGTCCTTGCTGCTCTCGACGATCCGGTACGGACCGACCACATTGAGCGGGCCGATCACCCGGTTTTCGACCATGCCCTTGAGGGTGATCAGCGCCGGGCCGCCGCCGCCGCCGCCCTTGCCGCCGCCGCCGCCTCTGCCGCGGCCACCCCTGTTATGAGCCTGCGCATGCGTCAGCTTGAGCAGGCCTTGCTCGATCGCTCGAGGCGACGGGCCGGAATGGATCGCCACGAGTAGGGCGGTCCCGGCCAAGGCGATTGCTGCTGGATTGGTCATTCAAGGGCTTCCGATCACTGGCGCAGCCGATCCCGCTGCGCATCGAGCACTGCGCCGCGCCCGCCGAGCGGACCGCGCAATTCGTCAGGCGGCCTCGAGCCGGCGCGGCTCGTTCTGCCGCCCGTGGCCGTAGACGTAGACGTGAGAACCCGCTCCGGTCGAGCGGCGCACGTCGAACTTGGTCAGCACCGCCCCGATGACATTCGCATTGGCATGCGAAAGACGGCGCAGCGCCGCGCCGACGTTGGCGATCTGGGCGCGGTTGGCTTCGACGATGAACACCGTGCTGCGCGCTACCGCCGCCAGCCGCGGGGTGTCGGCCAGGCCGAGCACCGGCGGGCCGTCGATCACGACGATGTCGAACGCCTTGCCGGCTTCCTTCAGCATGTCGGCGAATTGCTTGCCGCTGAGCAACGCCGCGGCGCTGGTCGGGATCGGGCCGCTGGGCATGATTGTCAGGCCCGGCACGGCGGTCTCGATCATTGCTTCGGCAGTAGTGCTCTGGCCGGCCAGCACGGTCGACAACCCAAGCGTCGAATAGACGTTGAAATATTGGTGGACGCTGGGCTTGCGCATGTCCGCATCGATCAACAGCACCCGCTTGCCGCTGTTGGCGAAGTCGCGCGCCACGCCGTAAGCAGCGGTAGTCTTGCCTTCGCCCTCGCCGCTGCTGGTGAACAGCATCGTCCGCAAATTGGCCCGGCTCGACGATTGTTCGAGCGAACCGCGCAGCGAATAATGGGCCTCGGACAGCGGCGAGCCCGGATCTTCGAGCGCGTCGACCGGGACCTTGACCCGCGGCAGCACGCCGAGCAGCGGCAGGCGCAGCTTGGAATGAAGCTGGTCGGGCGAATGGACGCTGTCGTCGACGATCATGCAGCCAATCACGTAGAGCATCGACAGTGCCAGCCCGATCATCCCGCCGACCGCTGCGCTCAGCGCCGGCTTGGGCAGGATCGGCTTGGCCGGCGCTTCGGCCCGGTCGACGATCGAGATGTTGGTCGAATTCACGCCGGCCGCGACGCTCAGCTCGTTGAGCCGCTGGAGCAGGCCGTCATACAGTTGGCGATTGGTGTCTGCATCGCGTTTCAGGACGTTATACTTCACGCCCTTGCCCTGGTCGGCGAGCGTCTCGCCTTGCAGCTTGCCGACACTGCCAGTCAGCGCGGCTTCCTGGTTGCGGGCAACTTCGTAGCGCTCGCGAATCGAATTGCGGACACTCTGCGCAATCGCGTCGATCTGCTTGTTGATTTCGGTGATCTGCGCCGCCGCCTGGACCAGCGCCGGATGCTCGTCCTGGCGCCGCTGGCGCTCTTGCTGATAGGCCGCCTGCGCCTCGGCGCTCTTCTGCGTGAGCTGCTGGATGGTTGGGTTGGCGAGCACTTCGGGCAGGCTCATCGCCGGCGTCTGCTGCGCTTCCCGCCAGCGTTGCTCGGCGGCGATCCGCTCGGCCCGCACAGTCGATAGCGACTGGTTCATCTGCATCAGATTTTCGCTGTTGAGCGAATGCGGCGCGGATTCCCCGCTGACCGACGAGGTGCCGGCGCTGGGGTCGATCAGCTTGGCGCTGCGGGTGTAATCGATCAGCGCCCGCTCGCTATTCTCCAGCTGGGTTTTGGACTGGCCCAGGCGGGTCTGCAGGAACTGGCGCGAGTAGACCGACGTATCATATTGCCTCTGGAGATTGATCTGGATGTAATTGTCGACATAGCTGTTGGCGATGGCCGCCGAGACGGTCGGGTCGCTGCTGTCGAACCACAGCGTTGCGAGACGCGAATTCTCGGTCACGTCGGTACCGACCCCGCCTTGCAGCAGTTCGACCACGTCCGCTTTTGAATTGCCGCCGCCGACCGGTTGGGCAGGCGTGATGGCGTTCAAGATCCGCTTGTTGGCCGGAAGGTTGAGGCTGTCGGCGACCTTTTCCGCCAGCGCCCGGCTGTGGATGATGCCGAGCTGGGTCTGCTGAAATTGCTGCGCCTCGAACGGCGCCGACGAGGTGCTGGACTTGGCCTGCTGCTGGGCACGGTCGGCCTGCTGCTGAAATTCGACCTGCGCCTGCGCCCGATAGACCGGCGCGGTCAGCAAGGCGGTGACCAGGCCGACGGCGATGCACAGCAACAGCAAGACGATGATGCCGCCCTCGTAGCGGGCGATCATCGACCGCCAGCGGTTGGCTGGAGGAGCTTCGTCGTCCCACTGCGTCGGGACCCGCGACAGTGGTGCCGGATTGAGCTGGTTGCCGGCCGAAACGGGCACCAGGCTACGCGAACTTGAATCCATCGGTGTGTTTCCTGGCGATCTGAGGCTTAGATGCCCATGCCGTTGACGACTCGGAAGATGCCGAACAGCGGGTTCACCGAGAGGATGTTCTGCCACATCTCCTTGGACTGCGAGCGACCGACGATGACCACGTCATTGGCATAGAGTTGCGGGTCGGGCGCGGCGCCCTTGCGGATGGCGTCGACGTTGAACAGCGCGCCTTGGCGCTGACCGTCGATCTGGCGGAACACAGCGACCTCGTTGATCGAGGCCAGGCGGGTTTCACCCTGAGCAAGAGAGATGGCATCGAGCAAGGTCGTCTTGCCCTTGACGTCGAACACGCCCGGGTGGGTTACTTCGCCCTGCACGGTCAGCTTCTGCGGGGCGGAACTCGCCACCGAAACCGTCACCTCCGGGTTCTTGAGATATTTGGCGCCGAGCTTGGCGGCGATGATCATGCCGAGTTCGTCGGTGGTCTTGCCGGCCGCCGGCAGCGACCCAATCAAGGGCAGGCTGACGTTGCCGTTGGCGTCGACCGGCAACGGCGATCCCGACGGGGTCGACAGGTCGGGCTCCTGGAACACGCTGACCGACAAGGTGTCGTAGGGCGCGACCCGATAAGTGCCGCTGGAGGTCGACACGACCTGCTCGCCCGGACCGGCCAGCACCCGGTAGGCGGCGTCACCGCGAGCGACATCGGCATTGCCCATCCCACCGCCAGATGCGCATGCTGCCAAGGCCGGAATGGCCAGTACGATTACCAGATTACGCAACATCATATTCCTCCAACGAAGGATGATCCCCCGAACGTCTCGAACGTCCGGCGGCCGTTTTTGTGCAGGCGAATTATGTGCTGCTGGGCCACGCCCAGTGGAGTCGCCGCGTCGATCATTGATGCGCGGTACGCCATACACTTCACCCCCGAACACAACCAGAGTCGAGCGAGTCAAGATAACATAAAATAAACGAAATGATACAAGGTGGTACAGGCGTTGACCGACGCGTCTCCATTCGGGACAGAAGGCTTGGCCTATAGGTTTATGTCGCGGAGGTCATTGGCTTTTCGCCGGTCCGGTTGAAGCATCGGATCGGTCGATGACAGGCCGAATTGCAGTCCGGATGCGGGCGGTCGCCGCAATCGAATCGACGCCGCCGGGCGAGTCGCATGAAACCAGCCGGCACCCGGCCGGCGGCCGGTCCCGATGTGGGACGGGAAGAGGCACTTTTTTAAACCCGGCCAACACTTTGGACGCGTGCCGTCCCGATCCAAAAGGTCCGCTATTAAACCGATGTTAACTTGGCGCTAACCGGCAATTGCAAATGGTGCCTTGCTCGTTCTGCAACAAAACCTTGTACAAAACTTGGCAAAATACTGTGACCTTCAAGATCACATCACAATAACCTAGGGCAAACTTCCACGGATTGTCAGGTTGTGTTTGATGATCTCAAGGCATTACTGCACGGGTTAACCACATTTTAGCCTCGACGATCCGCTGTAATGTTACTCAGCAGAAATTCACATTCTCCACCGTTGCTTGCCAAACGAGTTGGTCGGTGTCTTGTGTGGTCGCCGAGGACACAGCCTCTCGGCTATTAACCATTCGCAGTAAGCGAGTTGGCCGAGCGGCCCGGCCTCCGCAGCGAACTGGCACGATGGCCGGGGACGGCGGGCGTAACAGGGGTGGGGTATGCGACACGAAGACGCTTTGGGCCCGGTCGGCAGCGCTGCTGCACAAGTGACCGGCACGCCCGAGCAGGCGACCGCTGGTTCCCCCGCCACTGCCGCAGCGGCAGTGAGTGAGCCGCCGCCGGGCAACCCCTCGGTCGAACAGGTTATTCCCGGTCCCGACGGGGTTGTCGTTCTTCCTCCTGGGGTCGATCTGACCGAAGTCCATGTGGCCGGCCGCGACCTCGTCGTCGACCTGCCCGACGGCACCACGATGGTCATCGTCGACGGTGCCATATTCGTGCCCCAGCTGATCATCGGCGGAGTCGAAGTCCCGGCGGTCAACCTCGCCGCGCTGCTGATCGATGCCGAGCCCAAGCCGGCCGCCGGCCGTCTGCTCAGCAGCGGCGGCAACTTTGCCGTCGACGTGCCGCCGCTCGATCCGGGGGTTCCGCTCGGCGACCTCGTTCCGCCGACCGAACTGACCTATCACCCGCCCGAATTTCGCGAGGTCAATGTGTTCGAGGACGACGACCCGGAGGTCGTCATCCAGCCCGACGGTCAGCCGGCCTCGGTCAACGCCATCGACAATGTCAACGAAGCTGGCCTGCCGATCCGAGGCGGCGAGCCGGCCGGCAGCGGCGAATCGGCTGACGGCGTCGGCACCGACAATGACGATCCCAGCGAGACGACCAGCGGGACCATCTTGTACGAGGCCAATGACGGCCTCGGCGCAATCACCATCAACGGCGTTGCGGTCACCGCGGTCGGCCAGGCCATCGCCGGCCAATATGGCACGATCACCATCACCAGCATCGCCGACGGCGCGATCGGCTACAGCTACACGCTCGCCGACAATACCAGCGGCGACACCACCGCCGACGTGTTCACGGTGGTCGTCACCGACTCCGATGGCGACAGCGCGACCGGCACGCTGACGATCGACATCGTCGATGACGTGCCGACCGCCCGCAACGATGTCGATACGATCGGCCCGGACGGGCAAACCGCTGACGGCAATGTGATGACCGGCGCGGGCACGGTCAGCGGCGCAGCCGGCGCCGATACGGTCGGCGCGGACGACGCGCACGTCACCGGGGTCCATGGCGGAACCAGCGGCGGATTTGTGGCTGTGACCGGTGCCGGCGTCACCATCGACGGCCAATATGGCACGCTCACCTTGTTCGCCGACGGCAGCTATCATTACACCCGCGATGCCGGTGCGCCCGGCGGCGTCGATGACGTCTTCACCTACCAGCTGACCGATGGCGACGGCGATACGTCGAGCGCCACGCTGATCATCACCGTCCCCGATTCCAACCTTCCGCCGACGGTCGACGGAAGCGCTGTCAACGTGTCCGAGGAAGGTCTTGCGGCGGGCATTCCCGACAACAGCGGCAATCCCGACACGACCAATGACGCCAGCGTCAGCGGCAATATCGGCATCAGCGATCCCGACGGCGACGCCACTACGGTCGCGCTCGGGGTGCCGGCCGGCAGCTACACTTCGGGCGGCGTTGCGGTCGTGTGGGCGGTGTCCAGCGACGGCCATACTTTGACTGGAACGGCCGGCGGCCAACCGGTCGTCACCGTTACCATCAATGATTCCGGCGCATATCAGGTGGTGCTCTCGGCGCCGTTCGATCAGCCCGATGCGACCACCGAGGATTCAATCGCGTTCACCGTCCCGGTCAATGTCAGCGACGGTTCGGTGACCGTGCCGTCGACCATCGTCGTCACGGTCGAGGACGACAGCCCGACCGCGTCGCAGGCGCTGGTTACCGGGACCGTCGATGAGGACGGGCTGGCGGGTGGCATTGCGGGCGGGCCGGGCGACGTCGCCGGCACCGCAACCGTCGCCAGCGGCAGCGTCGCAACCTTGTTTCACTCGGGCGCCGACACTCCGCTAACCTATAGCTTGCTGAGTGGCACCGGCGGCTTGCCGGCGCTGACCTCTGGCGGGGCCGAAGTGACCTATGCAGTGGTCGGCGACACGCTCACCGCGTCGGCCGGCGGTGAAACGGTGTTCACCTTCGCACTCGCTGCCGACGGCAGCTACACGTTCACGCTGCTCCAGCAGCTCGATCACCCGACCCTCAACGGAGAGGCCGGCGACGACAGCGAAAACGACCTCTCGATCGCGCTCGGGTCGCTGATCCATGCGACCGATGCCGACGGCGACAGCGTGACCGCCAGCGGCGATGGGCTGGTCATCACGATCGACGACGACACGCCCCACGCTCAGGACGACAGCGCCACCCTGACGATCCACATCGACAGCCTCGGGGTCGATCCCGTGCTGGCCGAATGGACCGACACCGTGCTGTCGTCCGGCGCCCCGATAACCTTCGACCGCGATGGCGACGGGCTGACCGACGAGATTCGCTGGGGCACCGGCAACAAGGGCCGCTCGGGCTACGGCTTCGTCGACAATCCCGACCTGGTCGACGGGACCGTCCTGACCAGCCAGTCCTTCTCGCTCGGCACCTTCACCCATTACAATAATCCGATCGACCCGCCGGAGCTTCAGTCGACCACGCTGACGGTCAATTTCGTGGCCCATATCAACGGCCAGGACATTCCGGTCGGGCCGATCGAAATCACCTTCATCCACGACGAGACCGACAACAGCAGCGATCCCGAGGCCAGCCGGGACGTCATCATGATCACTTCGGAAACGACCACGATCATGGTCGACGGAGTCGCGTACGAGCTGGAGGTCCGCGGCCTGGTCGACCAGAACGGCGACGTCGTCACGACCGTCAAGACCTACGAAGGCCAGGCCAACAGCTTCGAACTGCTGGTCCGCTTCGTCCAGACCGACGCGGTCGAAGTGACCGGCAACGTGCTGGTCAATGACGGCTCGGGCGCAGACGATCCGATCGGCGTGGTCGCCGCGGCGGGCTTCGGCGGTTCGGCCGACAGCAGCGCCGACGCCCAGGGCAATTACCAGGTCCACGGCCAATATGGCGACCTGACGCTCAATGCCGACGGCAGCTACACCTACACGCTGACCGCCGACGTGCTTTCGGTCCCGGCCGGCGCGGTCGAGCATTTCGTCTATACCATCGAGGATTTCGACGGCGACCGGACGACCGCCAAGCTCGACATCACGCTCAGCCCGGAGCAGGCGGCCCCACTCGCCGATCGGGCTCCAGCAGCCGCTGATGACAGCGTCGCCGGATTGCACGCTGCCAGCCTGGTCGCCGACCCCACTGCCGCGTCGCTCACCGGCATGTCCGGCGCCGCGAACCACAATAGCGTGCTGCTTGGTGCAATCGCGGCGGCCGGCCTGGGCTCGAATGCGAGCGTCGCGGCGCACGATGTCGCGCCGGACGGCAGCCATTCGGCGCCCACCCCGCGCTCGCCCGGCGGCGACGGCACTCCACACCACAACCCGTCGGTCGACGGCCATGACCCGGCCCCCGCCGGGCTTTCCAACCACCCGCGCGACGCCGCCGCCGACCATTCGCACGGCCACGCCGCACAGGGCGCGACTGAAACCAGCAATCACGCGCTGACCGACGCTGTCAGCGCGTTGCCGCCAGCTCCGGCCGAGCTACTTCAGGCGACCGTCCCGGCCCTATCGGCTCCCGCGCAATCCACCTTGACCAGCGCCGCCGTCGCAACGCCCTCGACGGCGATGTTGGCCGCAGCCAACGCCGGCGCAGCGACCGGCGACGGCTCGGCCAACCACAATGGCGCTGTCGGGCAGGTCCTCGCCGACGCGCTCGGCGGCGGCGGCCACCATGGCCCCAATATCGATGCCCTGATCGACGCCGCGACCGGCCGCGGAGGAGACCTCCACGCTGCCGCCGATGCGCTGGCAAGCCACGCCGGTGCGGTCGTTCCAGCGTGGGACACGGCCAGTTTTGCGGCTTTCCCGGCGCTCGCAACGATGATGATGATGGCCGAGCATACGATGCTCCATCCCGACGCCGGCCAATCAACCAGCTGACAGACCGAATGAACCGGGTCTCCGCCGGTCGGCTGGGGATCGAGACACAGGACCGGAAAGGGTCGACATGAAAACCAAGCACTGGACGATGATCGGTCCCGCAGTGCTGCTCTGTACCTCGCCGGCCCACGCAGTCGACCTGCGGGACGCGGTTCAAGCAGCGCTCAATACCAATCCCGAAATCCGCCAGGCGGTCGCCAATCGCGTCGCGACCCAAGAGGAACGGGTCCAGGCGCAGGGCCTGTGGTACCCGCGGCTGTCGGTCGAGGCTTCGGCCGGCGTGCGCAACCTGCGCAACCCGACGCGCCGCTCGATCGGCATCGCCGATGAAACCTTGTGGCCGATCGAAGGCGATCTGATCGTCGACCAATTGCTGTTCAACAGCGGCGGTCGCGAAGCCGAGATCCGGCGCCAGGCGGCGCGCACCGACGCTGCCGCGTCGCGCGTCGAGGAGCGTTCGGAATTCATCGCCCTCAATGTCGCGCGGACCTACATCGATTATCTCCTGCAGCAGCGCCTAGTGGCGATCGCGCAGGACAATGCGACGTTCCACGAGCGCCTCGCCGGCGACCTGCGCGAAGGCGTTTCCAAGGGCTCGATCAGCATCGCCGACCAGCAGCAGGCCGAAGAGCGGCTGCAGGCCGCCCGCGCCCGCGTCACCGAAGCCCGCGAGGATCTCGACAATGCGGCGATCACCTTCCGCACCCTGACCGGGCTGCCGCTCGACAGCGTGTCGATGCCGCCCGACCTGACCCAGTTCATGCCGGCCTCGATTGAGGAAGCCGAAGCGCTGGCGCGGCAGAACAACCCGCGGGTCCAGGAAGCGCTGGCCGACCTCGCCACCGCGCGCGAGGAGGTTCATGCCGCACGCGCCGCGCTCGGGCCGAGCGTCAACCTCGAGGGCCGCGCGCGTGCCGGGCACGACATCGACGGCTTTTCCGGCAAGACCACCGATCTCCTCGGCAACGTCGTGGTCCGCTGGACGCTGTATAATGGCGGTACCAAGGAAGCGAACGTCCGCGAGCAGTCGAACCGTGCCGACGAAGTCCACGCCCGGCTGTTCGACCGCACCCGCCGCGCCGAGGAGGATGTCCGCACCGCCTCCAGTCGGCTCGAGAACCAGACCCGGCTGGTCGGCGAGCTCGAGACCCAGAGCCGGATCACCGACGATCTGCTGTTGTCCTACCGCGAGCAGTTCAACATCGGGCGGCGCTCGCTGCTCGACGTGCTCGACGCGCAGAACACCCGCGCCAACGTCCAGGCCCAGACCGAAACCGCCCGCCTGGCCAAGCTCTATGCGCAATATCGGCTGCTGGCGTCGACCAACCGGCTGATCGAATCGCTCGGCGTGGCGATGCCGACCGCGGCCTATAGCGACGAACGCACGCGCTTCCGGGTCAATCCGATCCCGCCCGCCGACCTCGACGAAACCAGCTATCCGCTGCCCCGCATGGGACCTCCCGCGCCGGCCGCCGGAGAATAATGTGGGGCAGCGGCAGTGAGCGTGATGCAATGGCTTGACGGGCAGCCGTCACGGGCCATCGATCCTGTGCTCGAATGCCTCGCTTATCTGGCGCGCGCGTCCGACCGGCCGTCGTCGCCGGTGCTGCTTCGCGCCGGACTCGCGCTGTCGGACAAGGGAACCCTGCCGTTCCACCAGGTCGAGCCGGCGCTCGAGCAAGTTGGAATGCGCGGCGACCCACTGACCCGCAAGCTTGGCGGCTGGCCGTCGGGCAAGCTTCCGGCGATCCTCGAGCTCGACGATGAACGCGCCGCGGTGCTGCTCGACCTGCGCGACCGCGACGGGCTGATCTACGCGCCCGGCATGGCCGAGCCGATGTGGGTC
>JBDSGH010000186.1:0-2838 GCA_039919095.1 Sphingomicrobium sp.
AGCCGAAGTCCATCTGCACGCTGCTTTGCGGGTCGGCGCCGATCGCGCGGTAGGGATCGCCATTGGCGCGGAGGAAAGCGGCGATGTCCTCGGGCCGGTCGCGGACCGCGATGCCGTCGACTGCGACGCCGTGCTGCTTGAGGCGCTCGATCAGTGGCACTTCGGTGATGCACGGCACGCACCAGCTGGCGAAGAAGTTGATCACGCGCGGATTGGCCGCCGGATCGCCAACCCATACGCCGGCGCGGCCGGGCAAAGCGGCGGGCGCGCGGACCTCGGCCAAATTCTTGCCGATCATCTTCGAGTGCACGTTGGTGTCCTCGGGATGGGCCAAACGCCAGACCAGGGCGGCGACGACCAGCACTAGCAGCACCATCGGCGTCAGGCGCAGCCAGCGGCTCATGCGTAACCCTTGCGGCGCCAGGTGCCGCCGCCGGTGGACGGTCGATCCTTGCGCCACGTGCGCCACGCCCGGCCGGCGAGCGCGAGCAGGCCGCCCAAGGCGATCAGCACCCCGCCGAGCCAGATCAAGGTGACGAACGGCTTCCACCACAGCCGCAATTGCCAGCGCCCCGCGCCGTCGGGCTTGCCGACCACGGTGTAGAGCTGGCCGCCGAGCGTGGTGGCGATCGCCGCTTCATTGGTTTCGGTCGGCGGGTCGGTGAAGAAGCGCGTCTGCGGCTTCAGCACGAGCACCCCGTCGCCGCGCGAGGCGCGCAGCTCGGCCTCGATCGCGGTCCAATTGGGACCGACCGCGGGCGCGAGGTCCTCAAGCTTGACCAGCCACGGACCGACCCGCAGCGTCTCGCCCGGGCGCACCGCCGCGAGCCGTTCGCGGGTGAAGGCGCTGTCGCTGGCCATTCCGGCGAGCGCCACTGCAACCCCGAAATGGGCGAGCGCCATGCCCCAGGTCGAAAGCGGCATGCGCAGCGGGTTGCGACGGGTCAGCGGCAGCCAGCTGGCCACCACCAGCCATGCCGCAACCGTCAGGCCGAGGCGCGGCAGCAGACCGATCTCGGGCGCTGCGAACAGGCTGATGGCGAGCGCGGTGGCGGCGATCAGCGCCGGGATGGTGAGCTTGCCGAGCACCGCGCGCCGATCGCGCCGCCAGCTGAGCAGCGGACCGACCGCGATCAGCGTCGCGAGAATCAGCGCCAGGGGACCGGCGACCGCGTTGAAATACGGCGGGCCGACCGACAATTTGTCGCCGCTCAGCGCCTCGACGAACAACGGGTAGAGCGTGCCGACGAAGACCGTGCCGAGGATCACCGTCAGCAGCAGATTGTTGGCCACCAGCCCACTTTCGCGGCTGACCAGTTCGAACGGCGCGCCTTCCTTGAGGCGACCGGTCCGCAGCGCGAACAAGACAAAGGCGGCGCCGACGTAGATCCCGAGCAAGGCGAGCAGGAAGGTGCCGCGGGTCGGGTCGACGGCGAAGCTGTGGACCGAGGTCAAGATGCCCGAGCGGACGAGGAAGGTGCCGACCATCGACATCGAGAAAGCGATCATGCCGAGCATCATGGTCCACGCCCGCAAGGCGCCGCGGGCGGCGAGGACGTTGACCGAGTGGAGCAAGGCGGTCGCCGCCAGCCACGGCATCAGCGAAGCATTCTCGACCGGGTCCCAGAACCACCAGCCGCCCCAGCCCAATTCGTAATAGGCCCAGTAGCTGCCGGCGGTGATCCCGAGCGTGAGTAGAATCCATGCGCCGAGCACCCACGGCCGCATCGCGCGGCCGAGCGCGCGGTCGACTTCTCCGGTAATCAACGCGCCGACCGCGAGGCTGAACGCGACCGACAGGCCGACATAGCCGAGGTAGAGCGTCGGCGGGTGGAAGGCGAGGCCGGGGTCCTGCAACAAGGGGTTGAGCCCGCGGCCCTCGAGCGGCGCCGGATCGAGCCGCGCGAACGGGTTCGAGGCCAGCAGCAGAAAGGCATAGAAGCCGAGCGCCAGCGCGCCCTGGGCGCCGAGCGCGGCGATCAGGGTCGTTCGGCTGAGCCGCCGCGAGCCGATCGCAAGGCCTGCCCCGGCCAGCGCAAGCACGGTCACCCACAGCAGCATCGAGCCTTCGTGATTGCCCCAGGTTCCGGCCAATTTGTATATCATCGGCTTGGCGCTGTGGCTGTTGGCCGCGACCAGAGCGACCGACAGATCGGTGCGGGCGAACACCAAAACCAGCATCGCAAAAGCAATCTGGGTCAGCGCGCCCTGGACGATCGCGACCGAGCGGATCGGGCGGTCGCCGTCGAACCAGGCGCGCAGGTGGCCGATGCTGAGCAAGATCTGGAGCAGCGACAGCGCCGCCGCCAGCCACAACGCAGCGAGGCCCGCTTCGGCGATCACAACCCGTCACCCTGAACGCGGTGCAGGGTCCATCCCCGCGACGGGCGGCGCGGTCTCCGCAATGAATGCTGAAACGCGTTCAGCATGACGGAGGAGAAGCGACTCACCGTACCACCGTCTTGGCCGCTTTATGTTCGGCCGACTGGTTGCCCATTTGCGGCGGCATGTAGCGCTCGTCGTGCTTGGCGAGGATGGTGTCGGCGACGAACGTGCCGCGCGCCATGCGGCCCTCGGCGACCACTCCGCTGCCTTCGCGGAACAGGTCGGGGACGATGCCGCGATAGGTCACCGGGGTGCGGGCTTCGCCGTCGGCGACCCGAAAGTGGATGGTGACGCCATCGGGCTGGCGCTGGAGCGAGCGTTTCTCGACCATTCCGCCGAGACGGATCGCCTGGCCGTCGGCCGCCTTGCCGGCGGCGATGTCGGCCGGCGTGTAGAAATATGCGGCGCGGTCCCTGAGCCCCCACATTGCCAGGAGGACCGCGGCGAGCACCG